>JBHICX010000117.1:0-6987 GCA_046759805.1 Kiloniellales bacterium
GCGATCTCGTTGATGAAGGTGACCTTGACGGCGAGGAAGGTGTTGGCCGCGTACTTGATCAACTCCGAGGTCTCGCGGTCGGTGAACACGATCGGCGTCTCGATGAGATAGAGCGGCCGGTACAGCTCCCGCATCACCACCCGCGCCCGCTCGCTCAAGGTGCCGATAACCACCCGGTCGGGCCGCATGAAGTCCTCGATCGCCGAGCCCTCGCGCAGGAACTCGGGATTGGAGACCACGTCAACCTGCGCCTCCGGCCGCGCCTTGCGGATGATCGCCTCGACCTCGCGGCCGGTGCCGACCGGCACCGTCGATTTGGTCACCACCACCGTGTAGCCGTCCAGCACCGCCGCGATCTGTTCGGCGGCGGCGTAGACGTGGCTCAGATCGGCATGGCCGTCGCCCCGGCGCCCCGGCGTGCCGACCGCGATGAACACCACCTCGGCGTCTCGGACCGCGGGCCCAAGCTCGGTCGAGAAGCCGAGCCGCCCGGCCGCGGTATTGGCCTGCACCAGTTCCGCCAGCCCCGGTTCGTAGATCGAGACCTCGCCGCGGCCGAGCGCGGCGATTCGGTCCGGGTCCTGATCGACGCAAGTCACCTCGACGCCGAACGTCGAGAAGCAGGCGCCGGAGACCAGACCCACATACCCGGTGCCGACTACCGCAACCCGCATGACCGTTCGCCTCCGCGGCCGCTCACCAAGGCGCCGCCGTCACGGGCCGGCGGCATCCAGGCAGCGCCGCAACATCGCCTGCACCTCGGGGCCGATATCAGGGCGGGCCAGCGCCACCGCCAGGTTGGCCTCGAGCATACCCAACCTTTCGCCGCAGTCGAAGCGCCGGCCCTCGAAGCGCAGGCCGTGGAACGGCTGCCGACCGATGAGCCCTGCCATGGCGTCGGTGAGCTGGATCTCTCCCCCGGCGCCGGGCCGGTGGCCGCCCAGCGCCTCGAAGACCTCCGGTTGCAGGATGTAGCGGCCGATGATCGACAGGGTCGACGGCGCCTCGTCGGGCGCGGGCTTCTCCACCAGGCCGCGCGCCTTGACGAGCCGCCCATCGTCGGCTTCGACGTCGAGGATGCCATAGCGGCTGGTGTGTTCGCGCGGCACCTCGACCACCGCCACCAAGTTGCCGCCGACCTCCGACTGGGCCTCCACCATCTGCTTGAGACATGGTGTCTCTGCCAGCACCAGGTCGTCGGGCAGGATGACGGCGAAGGGCTCATTGCTGACCTCGTGTCGGCCGCACCACACCGCATGGCCAAGGCCGAGCGGCTGTTGCTGGCGCAGGTAGACGATGTCGCCGGGCCGCGGCAGGCCCGCCCGCAGGGCCTCGAGCTCGGCGGTCTTGCCCTGCGCCTCGAGCGTCGCCTCGAGCTCGAGCGCCACGTCGAAGTGGTCCTCCAGCGTCCCCTTGGTGCGTCCGGTGACGAACACGAAGCGCTCTATTCCCGCCGCCTTGGCCTCGTCCACCGCGTATTCGATCAACGGCCGGTCGACCACCGGCAACATTTCCTTCGGGATCGCCTTGGTGGCCGGCAGGAATCGGGTGCCCAGCCCGGCCACCGGGAAGATTGCCTTGCGGACGCGACCACTCATGGGACCTGAACTCGGTGGATCGAACCGGCCGGGCAGGCCGGCGGGCGCGCCTATGTGCCACAGCCGGGGCGACGCCCGCAACCAAAAGGACCGGCCTGCCTATGGGATGTAATCTTAATCTAGAATCAAAGAAATTTCCGTGAATATATTGGAACTGCGAAAAATTTAAATCGGCTGCGGTTTTTTGGCCAATCCCGAGCGGCATCAGGAACTCCTCGGCCAGGATCTCGCCGGGATCGGGGTTCGGCAACAGTTCGCTGTGTCGATCATGGTTATCGACGATTTCGACATCGCCTGGCCGGCGTTGATTGCACCGCTCTCAAGGGATAAGCCTTACTCATCGTTGTCAACCAACCGAAGAGGTAGCGGCGTGAAGGCGCGAATTAAATGGGTCGAGAATCGCACGTTCATCGGTGAATCCGGGACCGGCCACGGCGTCGTGTTGGGCACCTCCCGGGGGCCTGATGGCCGCACCCTTTGTCCGAGCCCCATGGAGCTGGTCCTGATCGGCCTGGGCGGCTGCACCGCCTTCGACGTGGTTCAAATCCTTGAGAAGTCCCGCCAGCCGATCGAGGGCTGCGTGGCCGAACTGGACGCCGATCGCGCGGACCAGGATCCCCAGGTGTTTACCCGCATTCATGTCCATTTCGTCGTGAGCGGCCGCGGCCTGAGCCGCTCCAAGGTGGAGCGGGCGATAAACCTGTCGGCCGAGAAGTACTGCTCGGCGTCCGCCATGATCCGCAGCACGGCCGAGATTACCCACGACTTCGAAGTCATCGACGGCGGCGACTAGGGGGCGATGGCGAGTATGTTGTTCACCGTCGGTCACTCGACCCGATCCGTAGAGGAGCTGGTGCGACTTCTGACGGACTCGGGAGTCGATCTGCTGGTCGACGTGCGCTCGTTCCCACGCTCGCGCGCCAACCCACAGTTCAACGCCGAGGTCCTGCCGGCCGCCCTGGCCGCCGCCGGCATCAACTACCGGCACCTGGAGGCGCTAGGCGGCCGACGCGGCCCGCAGGGCCGTGACACCCCTTCGCCGAACACGCATTGGCGCCGCGCCGGCTTCCGCAACTATGCGGACTACGCAATGACGTCTCGATTCCGTTTGGGGCTGGATACCTTGCGAGACCTGGCGCGAAGTCACAGTTGCGCCATCATGTGCGCGGAGGCGATGTGGTGGCGCTGTCACCGGCAAATCATCGCCGACTACCTCCTCGCCGCCGGCCACGACGTCGTGCACATCCTGGGACCAGGTAAGAGCGAGCCGGCCCGACTGACGCCCGGGGCCGAGCCGCAGGCCGACGGCACAGTACATTATCCCGGCGCCCAGGATTCGCTGCTTTAACCCCGGTGGCCGAACAAGGGGCGGCCTCTCTCGGGGTTTCAGGGGGACCTGGTGTCGTCCGGCATCGATCTCATGGTTGCCATGTGAAGGCGCTTTTTCCGTACCATGATGGCGCAGGCTCACCTTATCCCGGCGACATTGACTCAGGTCAAAACGCGAACGGTCCTCACCAGCATTATATTCCGTCGATTCCTTCCCAGTTCGTCAAACGGCGGTAGCCCCTGGAACATCCCCAAATGGCAGAGCGCGCTTCGCTGAGAGTTGCCACCTACAACCTGGAAAGCCTCGATGTCGCACCAGATGACGAGGCGACGCTTGCGCGGCGAATTGCCGCCCTCGGGCCCTATCTCACCCGCCTCGAGGCCGACGTCATCTGCTTCCAGGAGGTCAACGGTCAGCGGCTGCGGCGCGGCCAACCGCGCGAGCTGTTCGCCCTAAGCCAGCTATGCCGAGGCACCATTTACGAAGGCTACCAGGTGGCCTCGACCAAAGGTCCGGGAGGGCAGGGCGTGGCCGAGCTGCACAACCTCGTGGTGCTCAGTCGCTGGCCGTTCGTCGAGGTGCAGGAACACCGGCACGCGCACGTGCATCCGCCGACCTATCGTTCGGTGACGGCATCGCCGCCGGCGTCCGCGCATGAACAGGTGTGCTGGGATCGGCCGATTCTCCACGTCGAGATCGCGCATCCGAGCGAACGGCGCCTGCACGTCCTCAACCTGCACCTGCGGGCGCCACTGGCGGCGCCGATCCGGGGTCAGAAACGCGGTCCATTCGCCTGGAAGTCCCTGGCCGCCTGGGCCGAGGGGTACTACCTGGCGGCGCTGAAACGCAGCGGCCAGGCGCTCGAGGCGCGGCTCTTGATCGAACGCTTGTTCGATCGGGACCGGGAGGCGCTCATCGCCGTATGCGGGGACTTCAACGCCGAGGCCCGGGAAACCCCGCTCAGGATCGTCCTGGGCGACGACGAGGACACCGACGACCCCGGGCTCATCGCCCGGCAGCTCATGGCCGTCGAGGGCCGGGTGCCGCCCGGCGGGCGGTACTCGCTCCTGCACGCGGGCCGAAAGCTGATGCTCGACCATATCCTGGTCTCACGGCCGCTTCATGCCTGCCTAACGCAAACGCAGATTCACAATTGGGACCTTCAGGACGAATGCCTGGGGCCGAAGTCCGTTGCCGCCTCCCATCATGCGCCGATCGTCGCCGTCTTCGACCTGGCCAAGGGTGCCTGACCGCAAGGCCTTGCTGGGGGCTGGTATGGTGTCCGGGCGAGTTCCGCCCCGAGCCTACAAAGCGGGGATGAGATCAAGCGCGCGGGGTGGCCGCGCCGGACGAACCAACGAACGGACCATGGACTTGCTTGTTGTCGACGGCTCCCGCGGCGAAGGGGGCGGTCAGATCCTGCGGACGGCACTCGCGCTTGCCGCCGTCACGGGGCGGCCATTGCGTGTCGAGCGGATACGGGCGGGCCGGCCCAATCCCGGCCTGGCCGCACAGCATCTGACCGGGGTGCGTGCGGCCGCCGCGCTGTGCGCGGCGACGGTAGAGGGCGACGCGATCGGATCGCAAACCCTGACGTTCGCGCCAGGCCAGACCCCGGCGCCGGGCCACTACGTCTTCGACGTCGCCGCGGTCCGCCCAGGCGGCAGCGCCGGCGCCGTAACGCTGGTGCTGCACACGGTCCTGTTGCCGCTGGTCTTCGCCACCGGCCAGTCGACCGTGGCGGTTCACGGCGGCACCCACGTGGCCTGGAGCCCTTCGGTCGATTACGTGGGTGAGGTGTGGCTGCCCACGCTTGCGCGCATGGGCGTCGAGGCATCGCTCGATCTGGTGCGTTGGGGCTGGTATCCCGTCGGCCGCGGCCAGGTTCAGGTCCACATCCGTGGTCGCGGCGGCGCAACGGCACGGCTTGAGCCCCTGGACCTGCGCCACCGCGGAGGATTGCGCAGGGTCCGCGGACGTGCGGTGGTTTCGCATCTGCCCGGGCACATCGCCGAGCGCATGGCGCGGCATGCCCGGTCGCTGCTGGCGGCCGCCGACGTGCAAGCACACATCCAGGCGGCGCTGGTCGATGCCGCGTGTCCCGGCGCCGGACTCTTTCTCACCGCCGAGTACGCAAGCGCGAGAGCCGGATTCGGCGCCCTGGGCAGCCCGGGTAAGCGGGCCGAGGCGGTGGCCGCGGAGGCGGTGGCGGCGCTCATGGCGCATCGTGCCTCGGGTGCAGCATTCGATGCGCATCTTGCGGACCAGATGATCGTGCCGCTGGCACTTGCCGGCGGCCAATCCGTGTTCACCACCGAGCGGGTCAGTCGCCACCTAGTCACCAACGCCTGGGTCGTCGAGCAGTTCGGCGTTGCGCGTGTCAGCGTGGCGAAGCAGAAGGACGGAACCGGCCTGGTTACCATCCGCCCGTCGCTCGAGGCATAGCGGCAGGATTGATGGTCCAATCGACCAACCAGTCGGTCGCCGACAAGCTGCGCGCCGCGGCCGACATCTTGGCGCTACAGGGGGCTAATCCGTTCCGAGTCAGTGCGTACCGGCGCGCCGGCAATGCGGTCGCCCGGCTTGACCGCGATATCGCCGAGATTGCGCGCGACAAGGGCGTTGAGGGCCTGGTCGAACTGCCCGGGATCGGCCGTTCGATTGCCGCCGCCATCCAGGAGATGATGCACACCGGCCGCTGGAGCCAGCTCGACCGACTGCGTGGCACGCTCGAGCCCGAGCGGCTGTTCCGGTCGGTTCCCGGCATCGGCTCCGAACTCGCCCGCCGCATCCACGAGACGCTGCACGTCGAGACTCTCGAGGGGCTGGAGGCGGCGGCGCACGATGGCCGAATCGAGGCGGTGCCCGGAATGGGGCCGAGGCGTGCGGCCATCCTGCGCGCGACCCTGGCAACCCTGCTGGCGCGCACCCGACCGCGGCCACCGGCGCCGCGCCAGGAGCCCTCGGTCGAGGTCCTTCTGAACGTCGACCGCGAGTATCGCGACAAGGCGGCGGCCGGCGCGCTACCAACCATCGCGCCGCGGCGCTTCAACCCCGAGGGTCGAGCCTGGCTGCCGGTGCTGCACACGCACCGCGGCGATTGGCACTTCACGGCGCTCTACTCCAACACGGCGCGGGCGCGTGAACTCGGGCGCACGCGCGACTGGGTGGTCCTGTACTTCGACACCGACAACGTTGCAGAGGGCCAGCGGACCGTGGTTACCGAGACCCGCGGCGTGCTCATGGGCCGGCGCGTGGTTCGCGCCCGCGAGGGCGAGTGCCGGACCTATTACGGCTCACTCGACAGGGGTTGACGGTCCGCGCACTCGGCCGCGGCATGCTGCGGTATGCCGCGGCCGGGTCCGGCTCAGGCGCCGAGCCGCTTGCGGCGGTGGCGCTTGCTCTTCGCCTTGCGTGCCCTCGGGCGCGGCGCCCGGGCGGCGGCGCCGGCGAAGGGCGAGGGCTCGCGCGCGCGGCTGAAGGCGCGGCCCGCGGTCGAGCGGCCGAGCAGGCCCCCCGCGGCGACGCCGAGCTCCCGCTCCTCCAGCCGGCGGATCTGATCGCGCAGCCGCGCCGCCTCCTCGAACTCGAGCTCGGCGGCGGCGGCGCGCATCTCACGCTCCAGATCGGCGATGTAGGCCTTGAGGTCCTTGCCCACAAGATGGCGGGCCCCGTCGTCCGGACCTTCGAGTGCCACCGTCACGTGGTCGGCCTCGTAGACGCTCCTGAGGATGTCGGCGATGTTCTTCTGCACGCTCTCCGGGGTGATCCCGTTGGCGGCGTTGTAGGCCTGCTGCTTCTCGCGCCTGCGGTTGGTCTCGGCGATCGCGTAGTCGAGCGACTCGGTCATCCGGTCGGCGTACAGGATGACCCGGCCGTCGACATTGCGCGCCGCCCGGCCGATGGTCTGGATGAGGGAGGTCCTGGAGCGCAGGTAGCCCTCCTTGTCGGCGTCGAGGATGGCAACCAGCGCGCATTCCGGGATGTCCAGCCCCTCGCGCAATAGGTTGATGCCGACCAGCACGTCGAACACGCCGAGCCGCAGGTCGCGCAGGATCT
>JBHICX010000118.1:0-6904 GCA_046759805.1 Kiloniellales bacterium
GCCATGCCGAACACCCCGGCGGCGGTCGGCCGCGGCATCACCGTGTGTTGTGCGAACCCGCTGGTGAGCGCCGCCCAGCGCGGGCTGTGCCAGCGGCTGCTGGCGGCGGTCGGCGAGGTCGACTGGGTCGCGGACGAGGCGCTCCTCGACCCGGTGACGGCGGTCTCCGGCGGCGGCCCGGCCTATGTGTTCCTGTTGATCGAGACCCTGGCCGAGGCCGGCGTGGAGGCCGGCCTGCCGGCCGAGCTGGCAATGCGGCTGGCGCGCCACACGGTCTCAGGCGCCGGCGAGCTGGCGCGGCTCTCGGACGAGCCGGCGGCCACCCTGCGCCAAAACGTCACCAGCCCGGGCGGCACCACACAAGAGGCGCTCGAGATCCTGATGGCCGAGGACGGCCTCAAGCCGCTCATCAACCGCGCCATCGCCGCCGCCACCCGCCGCTCCCGCGAGCTCGCCGGCTAGCGCGGACTCTCCAATTCCTCCATCCTGCCCGCCGTCCCGCGCACGGCCCATGGGGGAATCCAGGCGAACCCCGATGACACACGGCCCCAGCATCCGTAAGGTCGAGGCGGCGCTTGAGGCGCGGGGCGTGGCCTTTGAGGTGGTCGAGTTCGCGCGCACCACACGCACCGCCTCGGAAGCGGCGGCGGCGATCGGCTGTCAGGTGGCCCAGATCGCCAAGTCGCTCATATTCAAGGGTGGGCGCACCGGCCGGCCGCTGCTGGTGATCGCCAGCGGCGCCAACCGGGTCGACGAGGCGAAGCTGGCGGCGCTCATAGGCGAGCCGGTGGAGCGGCCGGACGCCGATTTTGTCCGCGCCCGCACCGGCTTCGCCATCGGCGGGGTGGCCCCGGTCGCCCATGCGGAGCCGCTGGATACCACTATCGACGAGGACTTGCTGCGCTTCGACGCAATCTGGGCCGCGGCCGGCACGCCGTTCGCCGTGGTTCGGCTGACGCCCGAGGCGCTGGTGAGCCTCACCGGCGGCCGAGTCGCCGACGTGAAAAAGTAGGCCGGCGGTACGAGCGATCGGGATTTGGCATCGCCGCCGCCATCCCGTAAGCTACCGGGCCATGGTGAAGAAGGCGGACATTCCCCGGCACCTCGTGGACACCGCGCTTGCGGCCGCGGCCGAGCGGGGCTGGCAGTCGCTGTCCCTCAACGACATCGCGGACGCCGCCGGGCTGCCCTTGTCCAAGGTCTATCCGGTGTTTGGCTCGAAGCGGGCGATCCTCGACGCGTTCGCGCAACGCATCGACGAACAGGTGCTGGCCGGCCAGCCGAAGGAATGGGCCGAGGAGGACACGCCTCGCGACCGGCTGTTCGACGTCATGATGCGTCGCATCGACGCCCTCACACCGCACAAGGCGGGGGTGGGCGCGGTGATGCGCAGCCTCGGCCGCGACCCGGTGGCGGCGCTGTGCGGCACGCCACAGCTCGTGCGCTCCATGTCCTGGATGCTGGAAGCCGCCGGAATCGATAGCCACGGCCCGGCCGGCGTCATCAGAACCCGCGGCCTGGCCCTCCTGTGGCTTTCCACGCTGCAGGTCTGGCTCGCCGACGACACCCCTGACGCGGCCAAGACCATGGCCGCGCTCGACGCCCGCCTGCGCCGCGCCGACCGCTGGGCGGCCACCTTCACCGATCCCCCGCGGCGCGCCGGACCCCGAAAGGAGGCCGAGGAGTCCGGTTAGTGTCCCGGTCCGAGGGTTGCTTGCCCGGACCCACGGGAACGGCGATTCACCACCAAGACACCAAGGCACCAAGAAAGCACGAAGGGTACTTTAATATTCCTTCGTGACCCTTTGTGACTTCGTGCCTTGGTGGTGAATCTTTCGCCCTAGGCGGGGCTAGAAGTCCAGGTCGGCGTAGTGCTTGGGCGGACGGATGCCGGGGATGTGGTCGGCCAAGAGCGGCCGGAACGAGGGCCGCGACTTGATGCGGGCGTACCAGTCCTTGGCCGCCTGGTGCTCGCCCCAGGGCACGTCGCCCAGATAGTCCACCGCCGACAGCTGTGCCGCGGCGGCGATGTCGGCGATCGAGAAGGCATCCCCGCCGAGCCAGGCGCGGCGCTCGGACAGGTAGCCGACATAGTCCAGATGGTAGTGGATGTTGGCCTTGCCGGCGCGGATCGCGGCCGAGTCCGGCGCCCCCAGCCCGAGGAAGCGTTTCATGATCTTCTCGCCCACCAGGTGCTGGCTGACCTCGTGGCTGAATTTGAGGTCGAACCATTGGGCGACGCGCCGCACCTCGGCGCGCTCAGCCGGCGTGCCCGCGATTAGCGGCGGCTGGGGACGGATCTCCTCCAGGTACTCACAGATCGCCGTCGAATCGGCGACCACGGTGCCGTCCTCGTCCACCAGCACCGGCACCTCGCCGGCCGGGTTGAGGGCCAGGAACTCGTGGCGCCGCTCCCACACCTTCTCGGCCTTGAGCTCGAAGTCGAGCGCCTTCTCGGAGAGCGCGACGCGCACCTTGCGGGAAAAGGGCGACAGCCAAAGGTGATACAGCGTGCGCACGGCGCCGCGACTCTAGCGCATTTTCCATTCAGGCTGAACCGGCCCACGCCCCCACCCGGCCACCCCAAGCGTACCTGCCTGCCCGGCCTTCGCAGCCGAAGCGGCTGCTTCGGCGGAGTGGGCCGCGAAGCCGGGGCTTCGCCCTGCGGGCCAATGCCCTTCGGGCGACGGGTCGTTCGGCGAAGGCAGGCGATGTCGTGGGTGGCCGGGTGGGGGCGTGGGCCGGTTCCGACCAATCAGAAAAATATCTAGGGTCGGCGCGGTCGGGTCAGCGCAGCTCGGGGTACCCGTGGCGGGCGGCGAAATCCTGCATCTCGGCGATCCGCCCGTAGGCCGAGACGGGCAGCTCCTCGACGTCCTTGAGGAACAACACGTGCCGGGCCGCCGCCAGGTTTGGATCGGCGAAGGCTCGGAACAGCGCGGTGCGCATCCGGGCGACCATTTGCGGCTCCGCGTCCGCGCTGGTGACGTAAGGGACCGCCGGCGCCCGGTAGGTCCTGCCAAGCCTCCTTGTATCGGCCACCGCCGCCCGACGATGGCGCGCGAGCAAGGCGTAGGTGACGCTGTCGATGGCGGTCACGTCGGCCTCGCCGCGCCGCACCATCTCCAGGCTGGCGGCGTGACTGCCGCTCACCTTGACCTCCGAGAAGAAGCGGCCCTCGTGGCTCGCCGGCGCCACCAGGGCCCTCAGCGCCCCCATGCCGGAATGGGACTCCGGGCCGTTGACGGCGCACACCGCGCCGCGCATCTGCAACACGTCGTCGGCCTCGGAGTGCTCGGCGACGACGACCACGCTGCAGTAATCGACGCCCCGGCAACCGAGCGCGTCGTAGTGCGGCACGGCGATCGGCTGCAGCCTCCCGTCGTAGCGGTTGACCAGGTCGAAGCCACAGCACTGGCTGAACAGCAGATCCGGGTCGCCCCACAGATCGGCGAGCGCCCGGTCGTGAGTGAGGCGGCCCGGAACGTCGGCGATCCCCTCGCGTTCGAGGTAGCGCGCGAGCCCGCTCCACAGGCTGTCGAGCGCAGGCCGCACCTCCGGCATGTCGTACATGGGCATGCTCGCGACGCGCATGGGAACGCACCTTCGACAGCCTGATCTGGGCGGTGCGGCGAAGATAGCACAAAGCCGAATTGGAGGCGATTCGCAGGTCCTGGTATCGTGTGGTGGAACCGACTTGGCGCTTTGGTGACAGGCGTCGCTTTGCGGTCATGATTCACCACCAAGGCACCAAGGACACCAAGAGAGGACTAAGGATTGGCCCGGCACGCGCCGATTTCGTCGGAAACGGATTGGATCGCGACGGCGATTGTCGATTGCGCGTTCCGCGTTCATTCGGAACTCGGTCCCGGGCTGTTGGAGTCGGTATACGAGGCTTGCCTCGTGCATGAGTTGGCAAAACGGAACCTCAAGGTGACGCGGCAGATTTCGCTGCCGGTGATGTATGACGGGGTTCGGCTCGATGCCGGCCTGCGCCTGGATTTGGTGGTCGAGGACCAAGTGATCGTCGAGCTCAAAGCAGTAGCCGCCATGAACCCCATCTACGAGGCACAGCTGCTGACCTATTTGAGGCTATCGGGCAAACGGCTAGGGCTGCTAATAAACTTCAACGTCGTACGCATCAAGGACGGCATCAAGCGCGTCGCGTTATAAATAATTCCTTGGTGCCCTTGGTGTCTTGGTGGTGAAATTTCTTTGAAATATTTCTCCAGCGCTGCGTCCCGGCGGGCGGGGTCAGCACCAGCGCCGGCTCCACCGCCCCCTTGATCTCGCCGGCAACGAGCCCGTGGGTGGCGAAGGCGCGGACTGGGCACTCCGCGCGGTTGGTTGTGTGAACGTCGTTTTCGCACGCCAGAAAGAAGCCCCGAAGCTACAGGTACTACTCGGCGTGTTTGGCCCGGATCGCCTTCGCGCGCGCCTCCATTTTCTTTGCCTCGGCGGTCCGTCCGGTCTCCCGCAGCAGAGCGCCATAGTTCTCTAAGTTCGTGGCGACGTCAGGGTGCTCCGGCCCTAAGGCCTTCTCCCATGTCGCTAGGGATCGCTTGTAGAGCGGCTCGGCCTCGGCATAACGGCCCTGGGCCTGGTAGAGCTTGGCCAAGTTGTTGAGGGTAGTGGCGACGTGCGGATGATCGGATCCGAGCGCCTTCTCGGTGATTGCCAGTGCGCGCCTGTAGAGCGGCTCAGCGTCGCCAAACCGGCCCTGGACCTGGTACAGGTCGGCCAAGTTGTTGACGCTGGTGGCGACGCCGGGGTGCTCCGGCCCTAAGGCCTTCTCCCATGTCGCCAGGGATCACTTGTAGAGCGGCTCGGCCTCGGCATAACGGCCCTGGGCCTGGTAGAGCTTGGCCAAGTTGTTGAGGGTAGTGGCGACGTGCGGATGATCGGATCCGAGCGCCTTCTCGTAGATCGCCAGGGCGCGCTTATGGAACGGTTCGGCCTCGGCATAACGGCCCTGGACCTGGTATAGCACGGCGAGGTTGTCGACTGTAGTGGCGACCGAGGGGTGGTCGGGCCCGAGCGCCTTCTCCTGGACCGCCAGGGCGCGCTTGTAGAGCGGCTCGGCCTCGGCGTAGCGCGCTTGCGCCCGGTACAGCGCGGCCAGGTTGTTGCCACTCTGGGCGACGTCGGGATGGTCGGGCCCGAGCACCTTATTGCGGATCGCCAGGGATCGCTTGTAGAGCGGTTCGGCCTCGGCATAACGGCCCTGGGCGTGGTAAAGATGGGCCAGGTTGTTGAGGTTTAGGGCAACGGCCAGGTGTTCTGGCCCCAGCATCTTCTCCCGGATCGCCAGGGCTCGCTTGTGCAAAGGCTCGGCCTCGGCGTAGCGGCCCTGGGCCTTGTACAGTTCGGCCAGGTTGTTGAGGCTGGTGGCGGTGTCCGGATGGTCGGGCCCGAGCGCCTTCTCGTAGATCGCCAGGGCGCGCTTGTAGAGCGGCTCGGCTTCGGTGTAGCGGCCCTGGTGCTGGTACACGAGGGCTAGGTTGTTGAGAAAAAATCCAGTATGCCGGTGGTCAGTCCCGAACTCCTGTTGGCCCAGCTCCAACGCCTGGCGCGCGAACGGTTCAGCCTCTCCGTACCGGCCTTGTTGGTACAGCGCCATGAATCGGTTGTAGGCGTCCATCAAAGCGGCCGACTGGGCTAGGGCAAACCCGGGCCAAATCACGACGAGAAAACACAGGATGCACAGCCGACGCACCATAACCGCCTCCCGCGGCAAGACCACCCACCCTAGCAGATGCGCAGGAAACGTGGCTCCAATATCCCAGCGTCGTCCAAGCGGCCGCCCTTGCCCGGTCCGCCGCCCCCTTGATCTCACCGGCGATAAGCCCGTGGGTGGCAAAGGCGAGGACCCGGCATTCGGCGCGGATGGTTGTGTGAACGTCCTTTAGGTACGCCAGGAAGAAGCCCCGACGCTACAGGTTCTACTCGGCGTGTTTGGCCCGGATCGCCTTGGCGCGCGCCTCCATCTTCTTTGCCTCGGCGCCGCGTCCGGTCTCTCGTAGCAGGGCGGCATAGTTCTCCAGGATGAGGAGGGCGAGACGCGGATGGTCCGGCCCGAGCGCCTTCTCCGCGATCGCCAGGGATCGCTTGTAGAGCGGCTCGGCCTCCGCGTACCGGCCCTGTTCCGCATACAGGTTGGCAAGGTTGTTGAGGCTCCCAGCGACCGAGGGATGATCGAGCCCGTGCGCCTTCTCAAAGATCATGCGAGACCGCTTGTAAAGCGGTTCGGCGTCGGCGTACCGGCCCTGGGCCTTGTACAAGTTGGCGAGGCCGTTGAGGCTCCGAGCGACCGAGTAATGATCGGACCCTAGCGACCTCTTGAGGATCGCCAGAGAGCGCTTGTAGAGCGGCTCGGCCTCGGCGTACCGGCCCTGGGGCCAGTACACCCCAGCTAGGCTGTAGAGAGAGATCCCAGTGAACGGGTGATGCGGGCCGAGTTCCTTCTCGCTCAGCTCCAGCGCCTTGCGCGCGAAGGGTTCCGCCTCCGCGTACCGGCTCTGATCGTACAGGACCTTGTACCGGTTGAGGGCCTCCATCACGGCCGCCGACTGGGCCAAGGCGAAGCCGGGCCAAAGCGCGACCAGAAAACACAGGATGCACAGCCGACGGACCATAGACGACCTCCCGCGGCAAGCCCCCTATCCTAGCAGACGTACGGGACACGCGGCTCCAAATTCTCAGCTTTGACGGATCGGCCGACGTTGCCCGGTGCAACGACACTTGGTCATCGGAGGGAAGTCCTCCCTACCGACAACCTACTCCAAGCCGACGAGCGAGTTCGCGACCTCGGACCGTGCAAGCGGGCGATGGTGCCGGTCGTGCCGCCCACATGACCGATGGGGTGATGTCGGACTGGCTTTCGCTTTGGGCTGGCCCTAGTCTC
>JBHICX010000119.1:0-6847 GCA_046759805.1 Kiloniellales bacterium
CGAGCTGCGCCGGCTCATTGAGGCGGCGCTGGCCGAGGCCGGGCTCGCCCTCGGCGCCGTCGCCTGCCTGGCCACCATAGACCTGAAGATGGACGAGCCCGCGGTGCATGAGCTGGCGGCGGCGCTGGACCGGCCGGTCCGCTTTTTCACGCCGGCCGAGCTCGAGGCCGAGACCCCGCGACTTATGACCCCGTCGCCGGCGGTGTTCCGCGAGACCGGCTGCCACGGGGTCGCCGAAGGTGCGGCGCTGGCCGCCGTCGGGGCCGACGGCGTGCTGGTAGTGCCCAAGCGCAAGGGCGCCCGCACCACCTGCGCCGTCGCCCGGGCGGCGGCGCCGATCGAGGCGTCGGGCGTGGGCCGGGCGCGCGGCCGGCTCGTGGTGATGGGCATCGGACCGGGGGCAGCGGCGGCACGCACCCCGGCGGTGACCGAGGCCCTCAGCTGGGTCGACGAGGTGGTCGGCTACGGTCGCTATCTCGATCTGCTGGGCGACGCCATCGCCGGCAAGACCCGCCATCGATCGCCGCTGGGCGCCGAAGAGGGGCGCGCGCGTCTCGCCCTCGACCACGCCGCCGCCGGCCGCCGGGTGGCGCTGGTCTCGTCCGGGGATGCGGGCATTTACGCGTTGGCCAGCCTGGTCTTCGAGCTCATCGACCGCGCCGACCGGGTCGACTGGAACCGGGTCGAGGTCGAGGTGCTGCCCGGCGTCTCGGCCCTGCAGGCCGCCGCCGCCCGGGCCGGGGCGCCGCTCGGCCACGACTTCTGCGCACTGTCGCTGTCCGACCTCATGACCCCGTGGGAGACCATCGAGCGGCGGCTGCGCGCCGCGGCCGAGGCCGACTTCGTGGTGGCGCTGTTCAACCCGGCCTCGGCCCGCCGTCGCACCCAGCTTAATCGCGCCCGCGAGATCCTGCTGGGCGCCCGTGCCGCCACTACGCCAGTGGTGGTGGCGCACAATATCGGCCGCGCCGGCGAGCGCATCACCTTCACCACGCTGGGCGCGCTCACCGCCGACGGCATCGACATGCTGACACTCATAATCGTCGGCAGCTCCAACAGCCGTCTGATCACCCGCGGTCACCGGCAATGGCTCTACACCCCCCGCGGCTACGCCCCGGATTTGGACCCGGGCAAGCAAGGGGGATGAGGGGATAACCGGGGATTAGGGGATAAGGGATCATGTCTGACGCGGATCCCCTGACGAAGGCGATCATTGAAGCCATCATCGCGGTGCATCGGACACTTGGCCCTGGATTCCTGGAATCCGTGTATCAGCGGACACTGGTCATCGAACTGCAGAATCAAGGGCTCACGGTAACGGTCGAAAAGGAAGTGCCGATCGCCTACCAAGATCAGATCATCGGCCGGCATCGGCTGGACTTGATCGTCAACGACACCGTCATCGTGGAACTCAAGACCGTGGATGACCTGAGCAGGGCGCATTACGCACAGGTTCGGTCGTATCTGAAGGCCTCCGGCCTCCCGGTCGCGCTTCTGGTGAACTTTTCGAAGGAGAAGGCCGATTTTCGGCGAATCGAAGGAAACTGATATCCCCTTATCCCCCCTCATCCCCCCATCTCCCTTCCCCAACGGCGTCTGGCGATGACCGTGCATTTCATCGGCGCCGGGCCGGGGGCGGCGGACCTGATTACGGTGCGCGGGCGGGAGCTGATCGAGCGGGCGCAGGTGGTGCTCTATGCCGGCTCGCTGGTGCCCAAGGAGGTGGTCGCGTGGGCGCCGGAGGGGGCGCGGGTGGTCGATACCGCGCCCATGACCCTGGATCAGATCGTGGACGAGATGCGCAGCGCCGACGCGGCCGGGCAGGACGTGGCGCGGGTGCACTCGGGCGACCCATCGCTCTACGGCGCCGTTGCCGAGCAGATGCGCCGGCTGGACGCCCTCGGCATCGCCTATGACGTGACCCCCGGGGTGCCGGCCTACGCCGCCGTCGCGGCGGCGCTCAAGGCCGAGCTGACGTTGCCAGGGGTGAGTCAGACCGTGGTGCTGACCCGCACCGCGGTGCGCACCTCGGCGATGCCGGCGGGCGAGGAGCTGTCGACCCTGGCCGCCAGCCGCGCCACCCTCGCCATCCACCTGTCGATCAACAACCTGGCGACGGTGGTGAAGCAGCTGATCCCCCATTACGGCGCCGACTGCCCTTGCGTCGTCGCCCACCGGGTCAGCTGGCCCGACCAGCAGATCCTGCACGGCACGCTCAATGACATCCGCGGCAAGGTGAAGGCAGCCGGCATCACCCGGACCGCGCTAATCCTGGTCGGCCGCGTGCTCGACCCGGTGGCCTTCGAGGACAGCCGGCTGTATGCCCCCGGACACCACCACTTGTTGCGGCCGCGGCAACCGCGGGGCGGCTAGGAGCGCTCCTTCTGCAGCAGCCGGACGATGGCCTGGTGGCGGTTCTCGCGCGCCCAGTCGAGCGCGCTGCGCCCGGTGTGGTCGGTGAGGGTCACGTCGGCGCCGCGCCGGACCAGTTCCTCGACGGCGGCGGAATGCCCGTTGCGCGCCGCCTGAATGAGCGCCGAGACGCCGCGCTCGTTGCGCACGTCGATCATCGCCCCGTGGTCCAACAGCACCTTCAGGACCTCGACGTGGCCGGTACCGGCGGCGTAGATGAGCGCCGTGTTGCCCAGCTTGTCTCGGGTGCGGATGTTGGCACCGTAATCCAGCAGCATCGCCGCGATCTCGGGCTGGCCCCCGATCCCGGCCAGCATCAACGGCGTGATATCCTGGGTGTAGCGTTTGCTGGGATTGTAGCCCCGGATCAACGCCCGCCGCACCGCATCGCCGTCGCCGCTCCGGATGCCCCGGGTCAGCGGGTCGCCGAACACCCGCGCGAAGTCGCTCTGCGCCTGCGCCAAAGCGGTGCCGGCGCAGCCGACCGCGAACAGCAGGCACAAAGCGCCGACGGCACGCCTACGGTGGGGCGCCGCCGGCGTCACGGCGCGGCAACCCGGGTGCCGGCCGGCGCCGCGGCGCCGTCGAGCCGACGGGCGATCCAATCCAGCGCCGCCGCCACGCTCGCCGCCTTCTCGCCCGGTTCCGGCGCCGGCCGGCGCAGCATGATGACCGGCAGGCCGAGCTCTCGGGCGGCGACGATCTTGGCCTCGGTCGCAGCACCCCCGCTGGCCTTGCCCAGCACCACACCGATGCGCTGACCGGCCATGAGCGCCCGCTCCCCCTCGACGGTGAACGGCCCGCGCCCGACCACCACCCGAAAGCGGGCAAGCGGCAGCGGCCGCCGCGGCGGCTCGATCAGCCGCACCAGAAACCAACAGTCGGCCATGTCGGCGAATGCCTCGAGCCCGCCCAAACCCAGGGTCAACATCACCCGCCGCTCGCCGCCCCGGGGCTCGAGCCGGCGTAGGGCCGCGGCCGCCGCCGCGGCGTCGTCGACCTCGACCCAGCGGTCGTCGGGCGCACGCCGCCACATCGGCCGGATGAGCATGAGCCGGGGCACGGCCACCGCCTCGCAGGCGGCCCGGGCATTGGCCGAGATGGCGGCGGCGAAGGGATGGGTGGCGTCGACCACCATATCCAACGCCGCCTCGCACAGATAGCGCTCGAGCCCGGCGGCGCCGCCGAAGCCGCCGACCCTGACCCGGCCGGGCGGCCGCGTCGGCCGCCGGGTGCGTCCGGCGAGCGAGCTGGTCACCTTGAGCGCCGCCCCGAACCGCTGGCGCGCGGCCCGCGCCAGGGCCGCGGCCTCGGCGGTGCCCCCCAGGATCAAGAGGCGTGCGGGCTCAACGGTCGGCATACCCGATCCTCACACCGGCCCGGTCGAAGATCATGACCTCGACCGCGGTGGCGTCGCCGACCATGGCCTGCGCCACCCGCCGCGCCTCATGCGCCACCGCATCGGCGAGCGCACGCCCATGCCGTCCGGCCAGCGCCAGCACCTCGCCGGCCCCGGCCGCGCGACGGGCGTTCTCGACCCGAGCCGGCGCGGCGCCGAGCCCCGCCAGCAGGTCGGCCAGCCGATCGACGTCCACCTGGCTGCGCGCCGAGTGTAGGTCCTTGTGACCGGCCGCCAGCTTCGACAGCTTGGCGAAGCCGCCGGCGATGGTCAGCCGCTTGACCGGGTGTCGGCGCAGATACTTCAAGGTGGCGCCGACGAAGTCGCCCATGTCGATGAGCGCCTCGTCGGGCAGGCCGTACAGGCGCTGCACCGCCCTCTCGGAGGTCGAGCCGGTGGCCGCCACCAGATGCGCCTGGCCGGTGGCCCGCGCCACGTCGATGCCCTGGTGAATGGAGGCGATCCACGAGGAACAGGAATAGGGGATCACGATGCCCGTGGTGCCCAGGATCGACAGCCCGCCGACGATGCCGAGCCGGCCGTTGGTGGTCTTGCGCGCCAGCGCCTCGCCGCCGTCGACGCCAATGGTGACTTCGACGTCCGCGTCGGCGTCCAACGCCTCGGCCGCGTCCTGGATGGCCTCCCGGATCATCTGCCGCGGCCCTGGGTTGATCGCCGGTTCGCCGACCGGGACCGCGAGGCCGGGACGGGTGACCGTGCCCACTCCCTCGCCCGCGCGGAATCCGACTCCGCTGCCCGGCTGCCCCGGTGCCACGGACACGCGCACTACCGCCCTATGGGTCACGTCGGGATCGTCGCCCGCGTCCTTGACCACCGCCGCGCTGGCGCGGCCGCTCGTGAGCGCCGTCTCGGCCAGCGCGAAGCCGGGCCGCTGGCCCCCGGGCAGGCGGACCGTCACCGGGTCCGGGAAGCGGCCGGTCACCAGCCCCTCATAGGCGGCCCGCGCCGCCGCCGCCGCACAGGCTCCGGTAGTCCAGCCCCGCTTCAGCTGGCGCTGCGGTTTCCTCCCCATGAAGTCGATCCTATTCCAGTCCCGAGCATCAAGGAAGCGTGGCCCCGCGCCGGCGTTCCACGCTTCACGGGGCTGGCTACCGGGTCACGGCGTCGGCCCTCCCCGCAGCCAGTCCTCGACCGATCCGTCCAGCTCGACGGGGAAACGAGCGTCCACGGCAAGCGCCCGGGCCAGGCGCCGGCGATAGACCTCGCGCTCTATCTCGACGGCCCCGAAGCCTTGCAGATGCCGGGTGTTGAACTGGATGTCGAGCAACACGAAGCCGCCGGCCCGCAACCGCGCCACCAGATGCACCAGCGCCACCTTGCTGGCGTCGCGCACGCGGGTGAACATGCTCTCGCCAAAGAAGGCGCCGCCGAGCGCCACCCCGTAGAGCCCGCCGGCCAGCTCGCCGTTCTGCCAGCACTCGACGCTGTGGGCGTGGCCGCGCTGGTGCAACCGACAATAGAGGTCGAGGATCTCGTGGTTGATCCAGGTGTTCGGCCGCCCGGGCGTAGCCTCGGCGCACCCCTCGATCACCCGGCGGAAGGCGGCATCACAGGTCGGCCGGAAGCGGCCCTGACGCAGGGTGCGGCGCAGCCGGCGCGGCAGGTGGAAGCGATCCAGCGGCAACACGCCGCGCCGCTTCGGCTCGACCCAGAACAGCATCGGACCGTCGCGGCACTCCGCCATCGGGAACAGCCCGATCGAGTAAGCCTTCAACAACAGCTCCGGCGTGACCTCGGCGTTGGCCAAGTTAACTCGCATCCCTTGCCTTTCGGCGGCCGGGCGGCCGCCAGCGTCAATCCACCGGCGCCTCCCCCCGCATCACCAGCTCCAACCAGTTTACATCGTAATCTCCGTCGATGAAGGCGATCTCGGCGATCAATTTGAGATGCAAGGGTATCGTCGTGTCGATACCGCCGATGACGCACTCCCCCAGCGCCCGGCGCAACCGCATCAGGCACTCGTTACGGGTCTTGCCGTGCACCACCAGCTTGGCGACCAGGCTGTCGTAATGGGCGGGCACCGTGTAGCCGGTATAGAGCGCCGATTCGAAGCGCACGCCGAGCCCGCCGGGCGGATGATACTCGGTGACCCGGCCCGGCGACGGCAGGAAGCTCTCCGGATGCTCGGCCGCCAGCCGGCACTCGATGGCGTGGCCGCTCAGCACGATATCGTCCTGCCCGTAACCCAGCGGCGCGCCAGCGGCGATGCGGATCTGCTCGCGCACCAGGTCGACATCCGAGATCATTTCGGTCACCGGATGCTCGACCTGCAGGCGGGTGTTCATCTCCAGGAAGTAGAACGTGCCGTTCTCGTACAGGAACTCGACGGTGCCGGCGTTGCGATAGCCGAGCTCGCGCATCGCCTCGACGGTGTTTCGGCCGAGCCAGTCCCGCTCGGCGGCATTGAGCGCCGGCGACGGCGCCTCCTCGATGACCTTCTGGTGGCGGCGCTGCACGGAGCAGTCGCGCTCGCCGAAGTGGACCACGTTGCCATGGTGGTCGCCGAGCACCTGCACCTCTATGTGCCGCGGGGCGTCAAGGCGCTTTTCCAGATAGACGGCCTCGCTTCCGAACCCGCTTCGCGCCTCCTCACGAGCCAGCGCCAGCGCCTGTTCGAGCTGGTCCACTCCGGCGACCCGCTGCAAGCCGTGCCCGCCGCCGCCTGAGACCGCCTTCAGGAGCACCGGAAAGCCGATCTCCCGGCCCTGCGCCTGCGCCGCCTCGAGGCTGTGGACCGGCTCCTGCGAGCCGGGTATCACCGGCAGGCCCAGCGACTGCGCCGCTTGCCGCGCCGCCATCTTGTCGCCCATCAGCCGAATGTGCTCGGTCTTCGGGCCGATAAAGGTGAAGCCGTGCTCCTCCACCATCTGGGCGAAGTCGGCGTTCTCGGACAGGAAGCCGACGCCGGGATGGATCGCCTCGGCGTTGGTGACCGTGGCCGCGGTCAGGATGGCGGCCACGTTGAGGTAGCTGTCGCGCGCCGGCGGCGGGCCGATGCAAACGCTTTCGTCGGCA
>JBHICX010000120.1:0-6798 GCA_046759805.1 Kiloniellales bacterium
TATCGGGACCTCCTGGGCATGGAGCTGGTGGCCGGCATCGGTCATGAGGGGTACCGCCATTACTTCTTCCAGTTCGGAGACAATCACGTCGCCTTCTTCGAATACGACATCGCCCGGCCGATGGAGCGCAAATTCCACGGCACCCCGACCGACAAGCGGCAGGGCTTCGACCATGTCTCCTTTACCGTCGCCAGTTGTGAGGACTTGTTCCGCCTCAAGGACAAGCTGGAGGCGGCGGGTTTCGAGGTGACCGGCGCCGTCGACCACGGCACCATCTGGTCGATCTATTTCTTCGATCCGAATAACATCCCGCTGGAGGTCTCGTGGCCCTGCGTCGAGCTTCTAAAGGCGCCAGCCATGGACGAGGTGGCGCCGATGGACATCGTCGCCGAGGGCTCCGGCCCGCAGCCGGGGGTATGGCCGGAGGTGACCAACCCGACCCCGCGCGAGGCAATGACCGCGCGTCCAGGCAACGGCTATACCATGCGCGAGACCTTCGTCAAGGAAGGCCTTGGCCGCGTCACCGACGAGTTCCGGGAAATCACCGGCGAGGGGGCGGCGGCGGCCGAGTAGCCGATCGACGCGGCCGGCGCCGGCATTCGCGCACCAAACCCTGGGTGGCGCCGATGCTTCAGTCTTGCTAACCTAGCAGCGAACTAGAAGCGTCGTAAGATGACCGGGAAGCGACTGATCAAGAACATGGTCCGGCCGCGGCCGGCGTCTGCCGTGACGGGTGTCATAGCGGCGCTGCTGATCGCGTCTGCGGCCGGGGCGGAGATGATCGGACATGGGGGCATGGTCAAGGGAATCGCGGTGTCGCCGGACGGCCACCAGGTGCTTTCGACCAGCTTCGACTATACGGTCCGGCTGTGGGACTTACTAACCCAGCGCGAGCGGCGGGAATTCAACGAGCACGACGGGGCGGCCAACGCGGTCGCCTTTCTGCCGGACGGCCGGCATGCGATCTCCGGCAGTGACGACGCCACCCTGATCCTCTGGGACCTGTTGAGCGGCGAGATCGTCCGCCGTTTCAAGGGGCATCAGGCCAAGGTGGTGTCGGTGGCGGTGGCACCCGACGGTCGCACTGCGGCATCGGCCAGCTGGGACCGCAGCATCAAGCTGTGGGACATCGCGACCGGCACCGAGCTGCGCACACTCACCGGCCACCGGGACAACGTCAATGCAGTCGCCTTCGCGCCGGACGGGACGCGTCTGCTGTCCGGCGGCTACGACTCGACGCTCAGGCTGTGGGACGTGGCCAACGGGGAGGAGCTGGCGACGCTTCGCGGCCACGAGTTCGGCGTGACCGCGATCGCACTCGCCGCCGACGGCCGGCACGCCGTGTCCGCCAGCGTCGACGAGACGCTGCGGCTGTGGGACCTGGTGGGCCGGCGCGAGCTCTTGCGTATGAAGGGCCCCGAGGGGCCGATCTTGGCCGTTGCCCTGTCACCCGACGAGCGACGGGCGGTCTCCGGCGGCATGGACCATACGTTGTGGGTTTGGGACTTGGAGACGGGCGCCAAGATCGCAACGCTTGAGGGCCACGAGAAACCGGTCTGGTCGGTGGCCTTCACCCCGGACGGCCGCGCCATCCTGTCGGGCGGGCTCGACGAAGTGGTGCGCGTGTGGGACGCGGTCACCCTTCGCGAGATCGGCCGCCGCGGGGTGTTGAGCGAACGGCGTCTTCCGGTGGTGCACGGCATGGAGCGGGGCCGGGAGCTGTTCCGCAAATGCGCCGTCTGCCATACCGTGGAACCAGGCGGCGCCAACCGGGCCGGGCCGCGGCTGTGGGGTCTGTTTGGCCGGCGCGCCGGGTCGGTGGCCGACTTCAAGTACACCGCCGCTCTCAGCGACAGCGGCATCATCTGGACCTACGAGACCATCGGCCGCCTGTTCGAGATCGGCCCGGAGGTGCTGACCCCGGGGACCAAGATGCCGCTGCAGCGCATGCCCGATCCCCAGGACCGTGCCGAGCTGCTCGCCTATATCAAGCGGATCACCGGTCCGCGGGCGCCGGGAACGGCCGACTGACCGCGCGCCTCTGGGACGATGCAGACTAACCACGGGATTTGCCAATGAAAGCGATTTGGATAGGCATCGTCGCTGCCGTTGTGCTGGCCGTCGTCGCTGGTGTGGTGTTGACGGTGGTGCAGCAATCGAGTGCCGAGAAGTTCAGTACCGAGAGCGTGCGCTTGCCGGGTTGAACGCGGCCGCCGGCCCGGCGCTATGGCCGGGCGCCCGCCGCCTTCAGCATGGCGGCGATGTCGTCGGCGCTGATCATCTCAGCCGCGGCCAGTGCCGTCCAGCCGTCCTTCGCCACGAGGTTGACGTCGGCGTCGGCTTCGATCAGTAGCGCCACCGCCTCCACCTGACCTCGGTTCGCCGCATACATCAGCGCTGTGTTGCCGTCCCGGCGGTCGGGCAGATCGACCTGGGCGCCATGCCGGATGAGGGCGCGCAACGCCTCGACCTGGCCGTTGCGCGCGGCGATGATGAGCGCGGTGAGGTCATCGCGCGCCGGGCCGTCCACGTCGGCTCCGCCGGCGATCAGCACCAGCAGCGCCTCCACATGCCCGGACCCGGCCGCCCGGCCCAAGGCGGTCTCGCCGCTGGCCGCCCGGGCGTCGACTGGTGCACCCTCGGCCAGCAGGAGCTGTACGATTCCGGTGCCGCCGACCTCGGCCGCCGCCATTAGCGGCGTCCAGCCATCCTTGGCGGCGATGCGCGGGTCGGCGCCGCGGGACAACAGCTCGGCCACGGTCTCGACGCGGCCGGCGTCACGGGCCGCCAGGATAAGCGCCGTGTTGCCGGTCTTGAGGTCGGC
Organism: Kiloniellales bacterium; assembly: GCA_046759805.1. Taxonomy (GTDB): domain Bacteria; phylum Pseudomonadota; class Alphaproteobacteria; order JBHICX01; family JBHICX01; genus JBHICX01. The sequence goes on from JBHICX010000120.1 coordinate 2,825, forward strand.
CTGGTTGGGATCGGCGCCGGCCTCGATCAGCCGGCTGACGATCCCGGTATGGCCCTTGCCGGCGGCCAGCAACAGGGCGGTGTTGCCGTAGCGGCGTTCGCGCGAGGCTAGATTCGCCCCGGCGGCGATGAGGCGGGCGGCGATGTCCTGGTGACCTTGATGGGCGGCCTGCATCAGCGCCGTCCAGCCGTCCGGAGACGCGGCGTCCAAATCGGCGCCGCGGTCGCTCAGAAGGCCGACCACCTCGCCATGGCCGGCCCGGGCGGCGATGATGATCGGCGTGTCGCCGTATTCGCTGTCGCGGGTGTCGATGTCGGCGCCGCGCTCGAGCGCGGCGGCGGCGATGTCGCGGCGGCCCTGGCTTGCCGCCTGCAACAGCACCTGATCGGCGATCTCGCCCACGCTCTGGGCGCCCGCAGGCGTCCTGGGTGCCGCCGCCAGCGCCAGCACCACGGCGAGGACGAGCCCGGGAGGCCTGCTCATCGCAACGCCGTCACTCGGCGGCCACGGCGTCGGCGATTTTCTCCACCCGGGCGGCGCAGAACTTGTACTCGGGGATCTTGCCGAACGGGTCGAGCTCGGGGTTGGTCAGCATGTTGGCCGCCGCCTCGGCATAGCAGAACGGCATGAACACCATCCCTGCCGGCACCGCGCCGTCGGCGCGCGCGATCAGCTCCACCGAGCCGCGCCGGGTCGAAACCCGGATGCGGGCGCCGGGGCGAATACCGTTCATCCTGAGCCAGGCCGGCGACAGCGAGGCCACCGCCTCCGGCTCCAACGCGTCCAAGACCTCGGCCCGGCGGGTCATGGCACCGGTGTGCCAGTGCTCGAGCTGGCGTCCGGTGGTCAGCACCAGCGGGTAGGTCTCGTCTGGCTCCTCGGCCGGCGGGATGATCGCCGCCGGTACGAACTTGCCGCGGCCCGACGGCGTCGGGTAGCCGTCGCCGAACACCACGTCGTGGCCGGGCTGGTCCGGCGCGTCGCACGGGTAGGTGACTGCGTGGTCGCGCTCCAGCCGCTCCCAGGTGATGTTGTCGAGGGAGGGCATGATTCGCGTCATCTCGGCGAACACGTCGCTGGGATGCTCGTAGCGCCAGTCGACGCCGATGCGGCGCGCGATCTCCTGGATGATCCACCAGTCCTGGCGCGCCTCACCGGGCGGGTTCAAGGCCTGGCGGCCGATCTGCACTTGCCGGTTGGTGTTAGTCACGGTGCCGGTCTTCTCGGGCCAGGCCGAGGCCGGCAGCACCACGTCGGCGTGCCAGGCGGTCTCGGTCAGGAACAAATCCTGCACCACCAGGTGCTCGAGCCTGGCCAGCGCCTCCCGGGCATGCCGGGTGTCCGGGTCCGACATCGCCGGGTTCTCGCCCATGATGTACATGCCCTTGATCTCGTCGGCCAAGATCGCGTGCATGATTTCGACCACGGTGAGGCCGCGCTCGGGGTCGAGACGGGTGTCCCAGAAGTCCTCGAAGCGTTGCCGGTTGGCGGCATCCTCGACCGGCTTGTAGTCGGGATAGACCATCGGGATCAGGCCGGCGTCGGAGGCGCCCTGCACGTTGTTCTGGCCGCGCAGCGGATGCAAGCCGGTGCCCGGCCGGCCCACTTGGCCGGTCATCAGCGCCAACGCGATCAGGCAGCGGGCGTTGTCGGTGCCGTGCACGTGCTGCGAGATCCCCATGCCCCAGAAGATGATCGCCGACCGGGCGCGGGCGTAGGTGCGGGCCACGGTGCGCAGGGTCTCCGCGTCGATGCCGCAGATTTCCGCCATCTTCTCCGGTGCATAGTCCTCCAAATGCGCGGTCAGCACCTCGAACCCCTCGGTGTGCGCCGCGACGTACTGCCTGTCGTAGAGCCCCTCCTTGACGATCACATGCATGATGGCGTTCAGCATCGCCACGTCGCGGCCGGGCTTGAACTCAAGCATGTGGGTGGCATGGCGCTTCAGCGCCTGGCCGCGCGGGTCCATGACGATGAGCACAGCCCCGCGCTTTACCGCCTGCTTGAAGAAGGTGGCGGCGACCGGATGGTTGCCGGTCGGGTTGGCGCCGATGACCATGATGACGTCTGCGTTGCGACATTCGGTGAAGGTCGCGGTCACCGCGCCGGAGCCGATGCCTTCCATCAACGCCGCCACCGAGGAGGCGTGGCACAGGCGGGTGCAATGGTCGACGTTGTTGGAGCCGAACCCGGTGCGCACCAGCTTCTGGAATAGATACGCCTCCTCGTTCGAGCCCTTGGCCGAGCCGAAGCCGGCCAGGGCCTGGCTGCCGTCTCGGTCGCGAATCTCCTTGAGCCCGGCGGCGGCGACGTCCAACGCCTCCTCCCAGCCGGCCTCGCGGAAGTGGCTCCATGGGTTGGCGGGATCGACCTGGTCGGCGGCGCCCTTGGCGGCACCGTCCTTGCGAATGAGCGGCCGGGTCAGGCGATGCGGGTGGTGCACGTAGTCGAATCCGAACCGGCCCTTGACGCACAGCCGGTTCTGGTTGGCCGGGCCGTCGGCGCCGTCCACGTACAAAAGACGGTCGTCCTCGATCTTGAAGTCGAGCTGGCAGCCGACGCCGCAATAGGGGCAGACGCTGCGCACCGAACGGTCCGCCCGCTGCGTGAGGACCTGGTCGTCGTCCAGCACGCTGGCCGGCATCAGCGCCCCGGTCGGGCAGGCCTGCACGCACTCGCCACAGGCGACGCAGGTGCTCCTGCCCATCGGGTCGTCGAAGTCGAACACGATCTTGGCATGGGCGCCGCGGCCGGCCATGCCGATCACGTCGTTCACCTGCACCTCGCGGCAGGCACGCACACACAGAGTGCAGTGGATGCAGGCGTCGAGGTTGACTCGCATCGCCAGGTGGCTCGCGTCACACGCCGGGGCGGGGCGAGCAGGAAAGCGGCTCGATGCCAGCGCCAGGGCGTCCGCCCAGCGCCACAACCGGGAGTCCGGATCGTGCGCGATCCGGCGCTCGGGCTGGTCCGCGAGCAACAGCTCGAACACCATCCGCCGCGAGGCCTTGGCGCGCTCGGAGTCGGTGGTCACCTTCATCCCGGGCGCGGGCTTGCGGATGCACGACGCCACCAGCACGCGCTCGCCCTCGACCTCGACCATGCAGGCCCGGCAGTTGCCGTCGGGCCGATAGCCGGGAGCGGGCCGATGGCAGAGATGCGGGATCTCGATGCCCAGCCGAGTCGCCACCTGCCAGATGGTCTCCTCCGGCGCCGCCGCCACCTGGCGGCCGTCGAGTGTGAATTCGATGGTCTCGCCCATCACAAGTCCTCGCGGAAGTATCGGAACACCGAGGCCAGCGGATTGGGGGCGGCCTGGCCCAAGCCGCAGATCGAGGCGTCGCGCATGGCCTCAGCCAGCTCGTCGAGCAACGGCTCGTCCCAGCTCGGCCGTTGCATCAGATTGACCGCCTTCTCGGTGCCGACCCGGCACGGGGTGCACTGGCCACAGCTCTCGTCCTCGAAGAAGCGCATCAGGTTGAGGGCCACGTCCTTCGTGTTGTCCTTGTCGGACAAAACCACGACCGCCGCCGAACCGATGAGGCAGCCATGCGGCTCCAGGGTGCCGAAGTCGAGCGGTAGATCGGCCATCGAGGCCGGCAGGATGCCGCCCGAGGCGCCGCCCGGCAGATAGCCCTTGAATGCATGGCCCTCGGTCATGCCGCCGCAATGCTCGTCGATCAGCTGGCGCGCCGTGATGCCGGCGGGTGCCAGCTTGACGCCCGGCTCGCGCACCCGCCCGGAGACCGAGAATAAGCGCATCCCCTGGCAACCGTTACGGCCGTGCCCGGCGAACCAGTCCGCCCCCTTTTCGAGAATGTCGGGCAGCCAGTAGAGCGTCTCGACGTTGTGGATCAAGGTCGGGCGGGCAAACAGGCCGACCTGGGCCGGGAACGGCGGCCGGTGCCGCGGCAGCCCGCGCTTGCCCTCGATGCTCTCCAGCATCGCCGACTCCTCGCCGCAGATATAGGCGC
>JBHICX010000121.1:0-6772 GCA_046759805.1 Kiloniellales bacterium
TCAGCCTGCGCGAGACCGCGCTCATGCACCGAATTCCCTATTTCACCACGGTCGCTGGCTGCCATGCCGCGGTCGAGGCAATCGCGGCGCTGAAGAGCGGTGACCTTGAAGTCGCGACGCTGCAGTCCTATTCTACGGCGTCGTTCTAGCGAACCAGGGGACACACCGGCCCGTCACGCCTTCGGCGCGACGACGCACGGGGTGTTATGCGAATCGACACGGAGCGGCAAGCCGGGGCCATGAGGAATGCGGCGCCATGAAGAGGGTACCGATGACCGCCGCCGGCTTCGCCCAGATCGAGGCGGAGCTCAGGCGGCTGAAGAAGGTCAAGCGACCGGAAGCGATCCGCGCCCTCGCCGCGGCGCGCGAACACGGCGATATCTCGGAGAACGCCGAGTACCACGCGGCCAAGGAACGACAGGCCTTCATCGAAGGCCGCATGGCCGAGCTCGAGGACAAGGTCAGCCGGGCCGACGTGATCGACGTCTCCAAGCTATCCGGCAAGGTCGTCAAGTTCGGGGCCACCGTGAAGTTGGCCGATGAAGATACCGATGCCGAGGTCACCTATCAGATCGTCGGCGAGGTGGAGGCCGACGTCAAGAAAGGCCGGCTGTCGGTCACCTCGCCGCTGGCCCGCGCCCTCATTGGCAAGTCGACCGGCGATACCGTCGACGTCGAGACTCCGGGTGGCGCCAGGTCGTTCGAGATCATCAGGGTGAGATACCGTTGATGCCGGCCGCCGGCGCGGAGCCGGGCGCGGCCGGCCGCAGCTATCGCGCCTGGTCCTCGGGCGACTGCGGCCCGTCGGTGTCGATCGGCACGCCTGACAACATCTTCGAGGCGCGGATGGCGAGCGAGCTCTTGACGTGGCTCACGGTCGGCGCGGCGGTCAGCCGCGTGGTCAGGAACACCTGATAGGCCTCCCAGTCCGCAGCCACGATCTTCAACAGGAAGTCGTTCTCGCCAGCCAGCATGTGGCACTCGCGCACCTCGGGCCAGCCGGCAATCAGCGCCTCGAAGGCCTCGAGATCCGGCTCCGCCTGGCTCGACAACCCGACCATGGCGTAGACCGTGACCCCGAAGCCCAGCATCTGTGGGTCGACCTCGGCGTGATAGGCGCGGATGTAACCCGCCTCTTCGAGCGCCCGCACGCGCCTCAGGCAGGGCGGCGCGGAAATGCCCGCCCGCTTCGCCAGCTCCACGTTGGTCATGCGGCCGTGGGCCTGCAGGTCGCGCAGGATGCACCGGTCGATGCGGTCGAGTTTGGCGCGCCGCATATCCTTCACTCCCAGAATTTTCAAATCTACGTCGGCTCGGTCCAGGTAATTATATTACCGGCGGCGAGCCAAAGCGCAAGACGCGGCATCCGCGTGCCGCCATGTTGGGCGCCATGAAGCGCCTGTCCTGCTGGACCCTCACCAACGGCGGCGCCGGCATGGTCAACCAGGCCATCGGGCTGGCCGAGGCCATGGGACTCCGGCCGGAGCCCAAGCCTAGCCGGCCGCGGGCGCCGTGGAAGTACCTGACGCCGCGACTGTGGCTCAGGCCGCTTCAAGCCGGCGGGGCCGGCAGCGACCCGCTGGCGCCGCCATGGCCGGATCTCCTGGTCTCCTGCGGCGGCGACGCGGTGGCGCCGGCGATCGCCGTCGGCCGCCTCGGCCGCGGCCGAACCCGCACCATCCATGTCCAGGACCCGATGGTGCGCCTGCGCCGCTTCGACCTGGTGGTGGCGCCGGACCACGATCGGGTCACGGGTGACAACATGATCGTGACCCTCGGCGCCGTGGGCCGGGTCAACCGGACGCGGCTGGCGGCGGCGGCGGAAGCGTTCGCGCCCCGGCTCGCGCATCTGCCGCGCCCGCTCATTGCCGTGCTGGTCGGCGGCAGCAATGCCTGCTACCGCTTGAAGCCAGCGCACGCCGCCTCCCTGGCGGAGAGTCTGGCCCGCCTAGCGCAACGCTACGGTGCCGGCCTGATGATATCGCCGTCCAGGCGCACCGGCGCCCGGAACCTCGCCGTCCTCAAGGCCAGGCTTGAGGGACCGGGCGTCGTGATCTGGGACGGGACCGGTGAGAACCCCTATTTCGGCTATCTAGGCTTGGCCGACCACGTGGTGGTCACCTGCGATTCGGTGAACATGGTGAGCGAGGCTTGCGTCACCGGCAAGCCGGTGCACGTGGTCGAGTTGGACGGCGGTAACGCCAAGTTCCGGCGCTTTCACGACGCCATGCGCCGGGCCGGGATGACGCGCCCGTTCAGCGGCGACCTCGACACCTGGCACTACCCGGCATTCGACGAGACCGCGCGCGCCGCCGCCGAGGCGTTGCACCGGCTGGGCTGGGAGCACGGCGGCGCCCCTACGGCCGCGGCGCCTTGACTGCTCACGCAAGAACATTGTCATTTACTGCCACGCCGCCTAATAGAACACCCGATGGAGTCGATGATGGGGACCGGGTCTGGGATGTCGGCGATCGACCTGGCGGCGATGCGGGCGACGCCGCTTTGCCATGAGCCGTTCGATCACCTGGTGGTCCCGGGCTTCGTCAGGGCCGAGTCGCTGGGTGCCGTCAACGCCGACTTCCCAGAGATGAGCCATCCAGGTAGCTTCCCCCTGAGCGAGCTGGCCTTCGGTCCCGACTTCGCGGCGCTGATAGACGAGCTGGATTCGGCCGAGACCCGCGCCGCGTTGGAGGACAAGTTCGACATCGACCTGTCGGCGCGTCCGATCATGTGCACGGTGCGCGGCCGTTGCCGCGCCGCAGATGGACGCATCCATGCCGACAGCGCCAGCAAGATCCTGACCGTGCTGATCTACCTGAACCCTGCCTGGTCGGCCGAAGGTGGGCGCCTGCGGTTGTTGCGCTCGGCGCACGACATCGAGGACTACGCGGCCGAGATCACGCCTGAGCCCGGCACCCTGCTCGCCTTCCGCTGCACCGGGAATGCCTGGCACGGCCACAAGCCCTTCGAGGGCGAGCGCCGGTCGATCCAGCTGAACTGGGTCACCAGCCGGGCGGTCGTGTGGCGCGAGCAATGGCGTCACCGGCTGTCGGCGCGGGTGAAGAGGCTGATCGCCGCGGCCGAAGGCGGCTGGCGCGGTCCGGCCTCACGCCCGTGAACGAAACGGCATCGTCGTGGCGCTCGGCATCGAGACCTTCAGCAACCTGACCGGCGGCGACGCGCTGTTCAAGGCGTTGGGACACCCGCTCGCCGCCGCGCCGATGGCGCGCTTGCTCGACCGGTTGGCCGGGGCCGGGGCGGTGGCACTTTATGATCCCCTGGGGGCGCTGGGCAGCATGGCGGAGCTGTACGACTTGGGCCCTCTCGACGTAGCCGGCGTCTTCGTCCAGGACCTAGACAAGCTGGGCCGCGCGGTGCTGGGCCGCCGCGTGCAGCCGGTGACCGAGCTCAATGAATGCGGCGCCCGGGCGGTGCTGGTAACGGGCTTCGACGCCGAGCGCCTCATCGGGCCCATCCGCCACCTGTTGCCGGATGGCGCCGAGGTCGTGAACCTTGACGAGGTCCGCCTTGAGGAGTCCATGCTGACCAACCGGCGGCGCTACCTCGACCCGATGAATTTCGCCACCAACTTCGTGTTCTTCCGGGACGCCGACGGCCACCACACGCGCCTCAGTGGCGTCAATTACTGGGCCGGCTATGGCGCCCGCGACACGGCGGTCTGGTTCTGTCTGTTCGACGCCGACGGCGATCGACTGGCCGAGTGGCGCCAGCCACTGGCACCCGCAGTCGCGGCGCTGACCGTGGACAGCCGCGCGGTTCGCGATCGCTTCGGCCTCGGCCCGTTCACCGGGCAGTTGTTCATGCACGTGATCGGCGGCGCCGGTCACGACGTGGTGAAGTACGCGCTCGATACCTATGGCGACGCGGAAACCCTGTTCTCCTGCACCCATGACGCCAACGCCTGGCCGGCCGACTTGTATGCCGGGCTGCCGGCGCCGAAGCCCGGCGAACGGATCGTGCTTTGGGTACAGAACAGCCATCCCTGCCCTATTCCGCCGGGCGCGGTGGGCCTCAACCTCATGGGCTCGTCCGAGGTCGCCTGGCTTGATCGGGAGGTGGCGGGATTCGCGTCCTATCCGCTCGACGTGGCCAGCCTGTTGCCGGCGGCCGGCTGGCCGCAGCAGATCGAAGTGCGGGCCGGCAAGCACTTCGTCCGGCCGCGTTACGAGATCCTGTGGAACGACGAAGGCCGGCGGCGCAGCCGCGTCGCCCATATGAACGTGGAGCGCATCGACCTGAAGCCCGACCCGGGGATCAAGGAGATCGGCAACCTGATGGGCAAGGGCTATCTTTTGCCGGCGCCGGTGCTGCCGCCCAAGCGCTTCCGCTCGATCGCGTTGCCCACCCCGATGGCGACCACGCAACAGACTCTGCCGGTCGCCGCCATCCTGTACGACGCCTCCGGCAAGGAGGTGGGACGTCACCGGTTCGGCTGCCTCAAGCGCTCCGACAGCGTGGCGCTGGACGCCGAGGAGATCGCCGCCGGAGCCGCCGATGGCGGGCTTATGAGCGGCTATGGACACATGGAGCTCATCTACGACTTTACCGACGGCGGCGACGCCGACGGTTGGCTGCACGCCATCTTTCGTTACGAGGACAAACTCTCCGGCCATGCCGCCGAGACCAGCTTCGGCGCCCACGTCTTCAACACCGTGTTGACCTATCGAGGTGAGCCGCAGTCCTACGCCGGCCGGCCGCCCGGGCTTAGCACCCGGCTGTTCTTGCGCATCGGCCGCGAGCCGCTGGAAACCGTGTGTCACCTGATCTACCCGGCATCGACGCCATGGCACGGGACGTCGGATACCAAGCTCATCCTGCACCACGGCGGCGGCGAGCCGGTGGCCACGCGTCGGGTGCACATCCCGTGCTCGGGCTCGCTCATGTGGCGCCACACCGAGACCTTCGACGCCAATGAGCGGCGGCGCGCCGGCGACGGCGCCTATGTGGTGGTCCGCGACGTTACCTGCCGGCTGTTCGGCTACCACGGCCTGGAGAACGGCGAGGCGGCCTTCAGCTTCGATCATATGTTCGGTTTCTGAGCGAGCGCCGCGGCGCCGGTTGCTTGCGCCCGCTGGGCGCGCTTCTTATCTTAGCTGCGTTGGCCAAGGAGACCCTTGGGGTCCATGTCCCAGACCCACCACAGCAAATGCCTGATTCTGGGCGCCGGCCCAGCCGGTTACACCGCCGCCGTCTATGCCGCGCGGGCGGCCTTGGAGCCGATTTTGGTGCAGGGTCTGCAGCCGGGCGGGCAGATGACGATCACCACCGATGTCGAGAACTACCCCGGCTTCGCCGACGTGATCCAGGGCCCGTGGCTCATGGAGCAGATGCGCAAGCAGGCCGAGAACGTCGGCACCAGGCTGATTTCGGACGTGATCACCAAGGTAGATTTGGGCAAGCGGCCTTATCTGTGCCGGGGCGACAGCGGCGATGTCTACCTCGGCGAGACGGTCATTATCTGCACCGGGGCGCAGGCGCGTTGGCTCGGCCTGCCGAGCGAGGAGAAATATCGCGGCTTCGGGGTGTCGGCCTGCGCCACCTGCGACGGCTTCTTCTTCCGCGGCCGGGAGGTGGCGGTGATCGGCGGCGGCAACACCGCGGTAGAGGAAGCGATCTACCTCACCAATCACGCCACCAAGGTGACCTTGATCCACCGCCGCGACCGGCTGCGGGCGGATAAGATCCTGCAGCAGCGGCTGTTCGCGAATCCGAAGGTGGTGGTAGCCTGGGACAGCGTTCTGGAAGAGGTTCTGGGCCACGACGACCCGCCCGGCGTCACCGGCATCCGGATCAAGAACGTCAAGACCGGCGAGCGCCGGGAGTTGGCGTTGGACGGCGTGTTCATCGCTATCGGCCACGACCCGGTGACCGGCCTATTCAAGGGTCAGGTCGAGATGGATCGGGACGGCTACATCGTCACCGCGCCGGACTCCACGGCCACCAGCCTGCCCGGCGTGTTCGCCGCCGGCGACGTGCGCGATAAGGTGTACCGCCAGGCGGTCACCGCCGCCGGGCTCGGATGCATGGCGGCGCTGGAGGCGGAGAAGTTCCTGGCCGAACAGGCGTCGCCGGCGGTTGAGACCGCGGCCCAGTAGCGGGGAAGAAGGGCGCCGAGCCATGCCGAACCGCCTGAGCCCCGAGCATTTGCCCCTGTCCCGCTCGGCCATGGACTGGGACAAGCTGCGCGTGTTCCACACGGTGGCCGAGGCCGGCAGCTTCACCCTTGCCGGCAGGGCGCTCAACCTCAGCCAGTCGGCGGTGAGCCGGCAGATCAGCGCGCTCGAGGAAAGCCTGAAGGCGCCGCTGTTCCACCGCCACGCCCGCGGCCTCATCCTCACCGAACAGGGCGAGCTTCTGTTCGAGACCGCCAGGGAGGTATTCCACAAGCTGTCCATGACCGAGGCCATGCTCACCGACAGCAAGGATCGCCCGAGCGGCCCGCTGACCATCACCACGCCGGTGGCCTTCGGCTCGACCTGGCTGACGCCGCGCATGGCCGAGTTCGTGCAGCACTACCCGGATATCACCGTCAACCTGATGTTGACCGAAGGGGCGCTCGATCTCGGCATGCGCGAGGCCGACGTCGCCATCCGCATGGCCAAGCCGACCCAGCCTGACCTGGTGCAGCGGCACCTGATCACGATCAACAGCCACGCCTTCGCCGCCCCGTCCTATCTCGATCGACACGGCACGCCACAGACGGTCCAGGACCTCGACGATCACCAGCTTATCGTCTACGGCGACCTCGGCC
>JBHICX010000122.1:0-6756 GCA_046759805.1 Kiloniellales bacterium
TGCCGTTAAGCTTCGGCGGACATTGGGAGGGCGTGAGCCTGAGGGACAAGTACCCCGAGGGCACCGATCCCTATGTCTTAGGTGAGTCGGCCAATGCGGTGTTCACATACGGCTTTGACTCGGTCACCCAGATCCAGGAGACCAAGGTCAGTCTCTGTCGGATCAGAGCAGCGTAAGGAGGACCAACCATGGCACGAATGAAATTCCTGTGCGACGCCGAGCGCTGCATCGAGTGCAACGCCTGTACCGTCGCCTGTAAGAACGAGAACGAGGTGCCCTGGGGCATCAACCGCCGGCGCGTCGTCACCCTGAACGACGGCAAGCCGGGAGAGCGGTCGATCTCGGTTGCCTGTATGCACTGCTCTGATGCGCCGTGCATCGCGGTCTGCCCGGTCGACTGCATCTACCAGACCGATATCGGCACCGTGCTCCACTCCAAGGACCTGTGCATCGGCTGCGGTTACTGCTTCTACGCCTGTCCGTTCGGGGCGCCGCAGTTCCCGACGGCGGGCAACTACGGCAGCCGCGGCAAGATGGACAAGTGCACGTTCTGCCACGGCGGTCCCGAGGAAGACATGTCCGAGGTGGAGTTCACGAAGTACGGGCGCAACCGTATCGCCGAAGGCAAGCTCCCGGCTTGCGCCGAGCAGTGCTCGACTCGGGCGCTGCTTGCCGGAGATGGTGACATAGTGTCCGACATCTACCGCGAGCGCGTCGTCGCCCGCGGCTTCGGTTCGGGCGCCTGGGGTTGGGGCACCGCCTACCAGTTCAAGGCCGGGTCCTGATCCGATCCTCAGGGATCACGCATTGTGGGGCGGCAATGGCTATTGCCGCCCCCTTTGTCTCGCCACGACTGGCGGTTTCACGGTTGAACTAAAACCGGACTCCATCTAAGAGTCGGGTGTTTCATGGCTAAGGAGGGGTGCCAGATGCGGATCTCGCCTGCCGGCGCCGTCTGTTGCCTGCTGGTCGCCGGTGTCGTGCTTGCCGGCTGCCGAGAGAGTGAACAGGGGCGCATCTTGCTCTATCAAAAAGGCACCTACCTGGGGCCAACGGAGGCGCCGCTATCGGAGGAGACGCGCAACGCCTTGCAACTGCGTATCGGATTCCAGAGGGGGACAGCCGAGACGCCAGGTGGCGGGCCTTCCCTGGCCGGACCGGTGGCGATCCCTCTCGCTCCCGCGCAAGCGCAAGGGGAACGCGTCCTTGGCCCGTCCTTGCCAGAGGCCCAGACCGGCTTACCCGCGGCGACTCTCGACGCACTACGCGCGCGCTCGCGGCGGCAACAACGGTCCGACTGAGTGAGGTAAGGGAAACGGCAATGACGACTGCATGTTGGTGCAAATGGCGCCGGGCGATGGCGAGAGCTGTCCTCGCGGCGGTCCTGGCATACGCTGGCCTTGCCGGACTGACCTTTGCGCCGTCGCTTGAAAATCCGGCCTGGGCGCAGCAACAGGGCCAAGTGCCAGGCGGCTCGCTCGGCTCACTCAGCGATTCGGAGCTCTGGCGGACAATGCGGCAGGGCGTTACCGGAACCGTATCGCTCCCCGACCAGCAGGCCGGCGTCCTGATCCAGTCGGAGGGCGACAACTGGCGCGCCTGGCGCAACGGGCCGATGTCGGTCTACGGCGGCTGGCTGTTGCTGGCGATCTGCGTGGTGGTGGCCGTCTTCTTCGGGTTGCGCGGTCGCATCCGCACCGAAGCCGGATTTTCGGGGCGGACCGTCGAGCGGTTCAACTTCATCGAGCGATTCACCCATTGGCTCACCGCGACCAGCTTCATCGTGCTGGCGCTGACCGGCCTCAACGTGCTGTACGGCCGCTATGTGTTGAAGCCGGTCATCGGCGCCGACGCGTTCAGCGCGGTCACGCTCGCCGGCAAATACGCGCACAATTACATTGCCTTCCCCTTCATGCTCGGCGTGGTCATGATGTTGGTGCTTTGGGTGCGCCATAATTTCCCGAATAGGTATGACTTTATCTGGCTCGCCAAGGGCGGGGGGATGTTCATGAAGGGCGTGCATCCACCAGCCAAGAAGTTCAACGCCGGGCAGAAGATCGTGTTCTGGGTCGTGATTCTGGGCGGCATATTGGTCAGCCTGTCCGGGATCTCGCTCCTGTTCCCGTTCCAGATCCCGATGTTCGCCAAAACGTTCGAGTTGTTGAACCTGGTCGGTTTCGATTTGCCGACGGCGCTCACGCCGATGGCGGATATGCAGCTGTCGCAGCTGTGGCATGGCATCGTCGCGCTGGTGTTCATCGCCATCATCATCGCCCATATCTACATTGGCTCCTTGGGCATGGAGGGCGCCTTCGACGCCATGGGCACCGGCATGGTCGACGAGAACTGGGCGCGCGAGCATCACAATATCTGGGCCGCCGAGGTGAAGGGCGAGCCCGTGGGAGGTGGCGGCGGTCACGGTGACGATTGAGCGGCGCTGGGCAAAGCGGTGGCCTGGTGGGCGACTGGGAGTGAAGCAGATGCGCATTCGAATGGGCTTGCTCGCCGCGGGCCTCGCCCTCGGGACGATGCTCCCGGCGGCTTCGGTCGATGCGGCCATGAGCGAGGACCAGGTCCGGGCCGCTATTGTGCGCGATTTCGGCGTCGAGGTGCTGCGCATCCGCCCCGACACGGTGGACGGCCGCGGCGTGTTCCTGGTCACCATCATGAGTCCCGGGGGCGATTTCAACGACGCATTTCAGGTGAACACGCTGATGGTCGACGCCGAGACCGGGCAGCTCGTCCCCCAGTTCCGTCACCACCCCAGCGGTCACAGCTTCTCAGGCAGCTTGTTGAACGTCCCCAACCGGTAGTCTCCCGACGCGTCGGGCCTGGCGCTGAGCTGTTCCGAGGATGACCCGGGAAACCACCCTCTACGGAGCCCGCACACGCGCTTACGCGTGAGCAACGAAGCAGGTGGCGGGAGGCATGCCCGAGACGTCCACATCGCCCGCGGACCGGCCCAGGCTCCAGGCGCCGGCCGGGACCTGTGATACCCACATCCACATCTACGGTCCGAGGAACCAATATCCCTTGGCGCCGACCTGCGTGCTCACGCCGCCGGACGGTCCGGTGGAGGCCTATCGGGGGGTAATGGAGCGGCTGGGCCTGGAGCGCGTGGTGATCGTGCAGCCTAGCGCCTATGGCACGGACAACCGCTGCACGCTCGACGCCATCGAGGTCCTGGGCGCGTGCGCCCTTGGCGTCGCCGTCGTCGACCAGACCGTGACCGACGACGAGCTCGCCCGGTTCACCGACGCCGGCATCAGGGGAATCCGCTTCTTCATGTTGCCCGGTGGGGCGCTGCCCTGGGAGATCCTAGAGCCAATGGCCGCTCGCAGTCATGACTTCGGCTGGCATGTGCAGCTACAGATGGACGGCCGCGAGCTGCACCAACGGGAGGCGGTGCTGCGGCGGTTGCCCGGCACCCTGGTGGTCGACCACAACGGCAAGTTCCTGGAGCCGGTGGGCACCGAGCATCCTGGTTTCCGGGCCTTGCTGCGGCTCCTCGATAGCGGCCGCTGCTGGGTCAAGGTCTCGGCACCGTACGAGACCTCCATGGAAGGCCCGCCGGCCTACGGCGACGTCGGCGCGCTCGCCAAGGCGCTCATCAAGGCCGCGCCCGAGCGCATGCTCTGGGCCACCAACTGGCCGCACCCTGCGGCCCAGGACAACCCGCCCGACGACGCCGTGCTATTGGACCTCTTGCTTGACTGGGCCGACGAGCCAACCCGACGCAGGATCCTGGTCGACAATCCCGCCGAGCTCTACGGTTTCCAGTAGGAATTGCCCGAATTGCGGCGGACGGCGTAGGGGCAGGTTTTAAACCTGTGCCCGTACCGACGTGTCGGCTCAGCCGAATTCCGCATCACCGCTGGGCGGCGCCGCGGAAGTGGAACTCGGCGCCGGCGCGAATGCCGGTCGGCCAGCGCGCGGTCACGGTCTTCAGCTTGGTGTAGAACTTCACCCCTTCCGGCCCGTGCATGTGGATGTCGCCGAACAGGGAACGCTTCCAGCCGCCGAAGCTGTGATACGCCACCGGCACCGGGATCGGCACGTTGATCCCCACCATGCCGATCTTGGCGTCCAAGGCGAACGACCGCGCCGCGTCCCCGTCGCGGGTGAAGATCGCCACGCCGTTGCCGAGCTCGTGGTCGTTGGCGAGCCCGATCGCATCGTCGTAGCCGCCCGCACGCACCACCGAGAGAACCGGGCCAAAGATCTCCTCCTTGTAGATCCGCATCCCCGGCGTCACCCGGTCGAACAGCGAGCCGCCCATGAAGTAACCGTTCTCGTAGCCTTGCAGCGTGTGGTCGCGGCCGTCGACCGCGAGCTCCGCCCCTTCCTCGACACCGAGGTCGATATAGCCCTTGACCCTGTCGTAATGCTCTTTGGTGACCAGCGGGCCCATCTCGGCCTCGGGGTCGGTGTAGGGGCCGATCTTGAGCGCCTGCACCCGCGGCTTTAAGCGGCCGACGAACTCGTCCGCCACCTCATCGCCGACGGCGACCGCCACCGAGACCGCCATGCAGCGCTCGCCGGCCGAGCCGTAGCCGGCGCCCAGTGCGGCGTCCACGGTCTGCTCCATGTCCGCGTCCGGCATGATGACCATGTGGTTCTTGGCCCCGCCCAGCGCCTGCACGCGCTTGTTGTGGCTGGTGCCGCGGTGATAGATGTACTCGGCGATTGGGGTCGAGCCGACGAAGCTCACCGCCTGGATGTCCGGGTCGTCGAGGATGGTGTCCACCGCCGCCTTGTCGCCGTTGACCACATTCATCACCCCGGCCGGCAGCCCCGCCTCGGCCAACAGCTCGGCCAGCCGCAGCGGGCAGGACGGGTCCTTCTCGGACGGCTTAAGGACGAAGGTGTTGCCACAGGCGATGGCCATCGGAAACATCCACATCGGCACCATGGCCGGGAAGTTGAACGGGGTGATGCCGGCCACCACGCCTAGCGGCGTGCGTAGCGAGTAGCTGTCGACGTTGCCGCCGACATTGATCGTATGCTCGCCCTTCAGGTGGTGGGCGATGCCGCAGGCGAACTCGACCACCTCGACGCCGCGGTTGATCGAGCCCTTGGAGTCGACGAGGGTCTTGCCGTGCTCCCTGGAGACCAGCTCCGCCAACTCGTCCATATGGGTCAGCACCAGCTCGCGGAACCGGAACATGATCGCGGCGCGCTGGGCCGGCGGCACCTTCGACCAGGCGGGAAACGCCTTGGCCGCGGCCTCGACCGCGCGGCGCACTTCGGTGCTGTCGGCGAACGGCACCTGGGCGGACTTCTCACCGGTCGCCGGGTTGTAGACATCGCCGAAGCGGCCGCTCTTGCCCGCCACTTTCCTGCCGCCGATCCAGTGATGCAGGGTTTCGGTCATGGTCTCGCTCCCCAACGCTCGAATTGATCCTGCAAAGGCCGCCGGCGCCACCATGCTACGGTAATGCCGGTGCCGGGGCCAGCGTCGCCGATCTCGTTCCGCCGCTCTCTCGCCAAGCCCATCGGACTCCAGGCGAGGATCGATGTTCGATAATATGGGTATCAGGAGCGGTGCAAGCCATGCCGTCGAGTGAGCGACCGCAATTCACGGTGCGCACGTTGTTGTCAGGCCAAGGGGGAAACCATGAACCAATTCGCCATAATCGTGACCATCACGCCGAAACCGGGAACGGGAGACTTGTTCCGCCCGCATATTCTCGAGAACGCCACGGCGGCGGTCAGGGACGAGTCGGATTGCCACCAGTTTCAGGTGCTGACCGCCGAGGACGATCCCGACACCTATTACTTCTACGAGGTCTATAGCGATGCCGGGGCGCTGGACCTGCACCGACAGCAACCACACTACAAGAAGTTCATAGAGGCCACGAAGGACATGATCGAGGAACGCATCATTCAACGCTGCGCTCTGATCAAGTCTTGAGTCGCCGGGAGGAAGCTGCCACCGCGCCCTAGGGGCGATATCGAGTGCAAAGGGGAGACAGGCTCGTGCCCGATATCCACATCCAGTTCACCCGTTTTTCCGCTTTCTATACGCCACTCATTGCGACCTTCGCAGGCGGCTTCCTTAAGGAGGAAGGGCTCACGCCTACTCATAGCGTGTCGCCACCCGGCAAGTCGGCGATCGAAGCGCTTCTCGACGGCTCCGCCCAGGTGGTGCAGTCGGCACCGTCCCAGGGCATCTCGGTGCTGGAGAGGGGCGGCACGCCGCCGGCGCGCCACTTCGCCCAGATCAACCAGATGGACGGCTTCTTCCTCACCGGGCGCGAGGCGGACCCCGACTTCCGCTGGCGGAAGCTCGCCGGCCGGCGGGTTCTCGTCGACCACGGCGGCCAGCCGCTCGCCATGTTCATGTATGCTTGCCACAAGATGGGCCTCGACTTCGCGTCCCTCGATGCGGTGGACGCCGGCAATGCGGCGCAGATGGATGAAGCCTTCCGGAGCGGCGAAGGCGATTTCATTCATCAACAGGGCCCGGCGCCTCAGATGTTGGCACATGACGGTGTCGGCCATGTGGTGGCGTCGGTGGGGGAAGCCATCGGTGCCTGCGCCTTCTCCAGCCTGGCGGCGACCACCGCCTGGCTGCAAAGCGACATGGCAAAGGCCTTCATGCGCGCCTATCGCAAGACACGGGCCTACGTCAACGAGGCCAGCGCCGCGGACATCGCTGCCGCCGAGCAGCCCTATTTCCCGGATGTCCCCCGGGAGGTGCTCACCAGGACCATCGCCGACTACCAGAGGCTCGGTTGCTGGGCACCCGAAGTC
>JBHICX010000123.1:0-6701 GCA_046759805.1 Kiloniellales bacterium
GGTCGCTCGCCGTCTTCGCCGAGGTCGAGCCAGGCGCCGGCACGGCGCTTGCTCGATGCCAGCGCCTCATGGCTGTCTCATACCGATGAACGCATGTGGTGACACATGCGTTCGCAGGCCAAGCGCGACCGCGCGTCGCCGCTTATGCGGCGGAAGCCCAGCGGCGTCTGAGCGGAAGAGGCGAGTCGAGTCATCGGCTCGCCGGTATCAGTCCGCCGTGGGCAGGCCTTGCATAAGCGCCCTGGCCGCCGCCGCGCGCAGGCTGCCCGGATAGGTGTCCTGGAACGCCGTCAGGGCGGCGCGCGCCCGGCGCCGGTACAACCCTGCCGTTGCGCCGTCGGGCGCGGCGCGGAAGGCGCGGACGTAGCCGACCGCGAGAATGAACGTCGCCTCCTCCTGGTGCTGGTGCTCGGGGTAGCGCGCGAGGAAGGACTCCGCGGCTTCGATTTGCGCCATCAGGCCCGGCCAATCCATATCCAGTGGCTGCAACGGATCGGACACGAAGCTGTCGTAGAACCGGCCCTGCAGCAGCCGGAACAGGGCGTCGGCGCGCCTGGCCCCGGCCGGCGCCAGGGCCAGGTATCTCTCGAACGGCTCGAGATGGCTCTGGTATCGGTTCGCCGCCGGGGAGAACGAAAGATCGATGCCACGGCCCCGGAGCTCGCTGACCAGAACCGTGGCGACCAGGCCCGCCCTGCCGCCATGCATGGCGAGGTCGCGGTTGAGCAGCTCTGTGATGCGGGCCAAGGTCTCGCCGAGGGCATAGACCGCCTCCGCCTCCGCGTCGACGGAGTCCCTGGCGGCGATGGCAGCCTCGAGGGCCGTGATGCGGGCCAGAAACCGGTCCATGGTCTGGCCGTCGATGGCCTCGTGCGGCGATGCCGGCGCAGAGCCGAGGAGCACGGCGAAAAGGGCGATGGCCAGGGCCCTCACCACGCGGCCCTCGCCACGCGGGTGGGCCCGTCGCCGATGCCCCGTCGGCTCAGTCGTCGCCATCTCCACCCCCGGGCGGCGAACGGCCTTCGAAGAAGGCCTGGGCGCCGGGGTGGGTCGGCACCGTGGCGTCCGGTGGGCTGTCTTCGCCGGCCGAAACGGCCACCGGGAGCCGATCGCGATTCCGGCTGAGCGTGGCCGCCACCAGATAGGCGTGGCGGGCCGGAAAGTCGTCGCGGCAGACCAGCAGGTAGTCGCCGAGGCCGATCAGGGTCCTGAGCGGCACCGGGCCGTACTCGGCAAACGGCCCCCGACCCGTGAACAACGAGGCCGCGTCGTCACGTGCCAGGATCGCCACGTCCATCTGCTTGGTAGCGATCAGGCTGGCGATCCGCCTGGTGTAGGGGGCGCGGGTGACCCGGGCCTTGCTGGACGGCAGGTGGGCCGCCAGAACCTCCGCCACGCGCTTGCCGAGCGGAAACGACGGCGCGTCGGTGCGGCTGGTGAGAATGAGCAGATGGCGCTGGCGATAGACCGTCCATTGCCGGTAGGGCGTGTGGCCCGAGGCTAAGACCGCCGCCCCCAGGATCAGTGCCGATCCGAGGAACGCCCGTCGGTTCATGGTCCGGGGCGGCGAAGCGTGCCGAGACCCCTCACTCCTTGAAGATGGTCAAGGGCAGGATCGCCGAGACGATGTAGTTCGGCACGTCCACCAGCTGACCGATCCGCAGATCCACGGCGACGCTCGACACCACGTAGGCCTGCTCCCTGGTCAGGCCCTTCTCCTTGACCAGGTAGTCGATCATCTCAAGGAGCGCGTTACGGGCGGCGAGGCCCAAGTCCTCCGACAGGTTGGTCAACGGGCCAATCTTCTCGCCATCGATGTAGGTGGCGTAGGCCGGTATCTCCCCCGCCTTCTTCAACGGCAGGCCGGTGGTGGCGTAGAACTTGGCCGGCTCCAGCGCCTTGAGCTGGTCCCCGCCCTCAAAATGCGGCACCTTGACGAAGGCGCCCAGGCCCTTGCGAACCTCGGTCACCACGGTCACCTTGGCGCCCATCTCGATGGCGGTGCCGGAAACCTCGCCGTCGCCTTGCGCGTAGTGCACGTCGCCGACGAACAGGCCGCAGCCGTCGATGAAGCAGGGCAGCAGCAGCGTGGTGCCCACCTGCATCTGCTTGATGTCCATGTTGCCGCCGTTCTCGCGCGGCGGAATGGTGCGCACGCATTTGTCCTTGTGGCTGCCCGCGGGTCCGCACACGTCTGCCGGCAGGGCATCCTGGGGCTCGGGCGTCAGCACCACGCCGCCGGCCGCGGCCAGCTGGGCCTCGCGCTCGAGCCAGGTCTCGACCTCGGGCTCGCCCGGCAGCACCCCGACCGTCCCCATGAAGCCAATGAAGGGGATGGCGACGCCGGGGATCTCCTTGGAAGTGGCCTCGAGCCGAGTGAGCCGCCAATTGGCGATCCACGGATTGGGAAAGACGTCGCGTAGGAAGCCGAAGCCCGGCACGATCACCGTGTAGCCGTAATCGTCGGGGGCGATGTCGACGAGCGTGATGGCCAGCACGTCGCCGCGCTCGGCGCCCTCGACGAACACCGGCCCGGTCATCGGATGCACCAGGTTCAGGTTGAAGGCGGGGACGTCCTCAGGGATCGAGTCGAAATCGAAATCGCTGTCCAGCGCGTCACGGGTCTCGAAGACGATCAATTGGCCCGGCCTGGCCCGGGCAACCGGCTTGATGGCCGGATGGTAGCGGTTGAAGCAGTGAGGATCGTCCTTGCAGTGCGCCCCGGATTTCGAGACCACGACGGACGCCGGCCCCATGACACTGGTGGTATCGGCCCGCGCCGCCCCGAGCCCGCCGAGGACCAACAGGGCCGCCGCGGCGACTCCCCAACAACGATGCGTCTTCATCTCGCTTGCCCTCCCCTTGCGGGCGTTTCACGGCCTGGCCGCGAACGCCACACTTCGCCGCGCCTATCCCCAGCGGGTGGCCGGCTGTCGTTCCGCGTCTTGACGCTGCCGAAGTGTATCCATGTCAGGTCGGGCACACAAGTTGCCGAGCCGGGCCGCGCCGGCGCTGGTCGGCCATTGGCCCTTTTTCCCGCATCGCGTTGCCCCTAGGGTGCGGCGAGGGTGGCTTGGCAATCGTTGGGAGAGCGGGGCCATGGACAGCTATCGGATCACCCGGCGCAGCCGGGTGAAGCGGCTGGCAAAAAGGGGCGCCTACGACCGGGCGACGGTGCACGCCATCCTGGACGAGGCGCTCATTTGCCACGTGGCCTTCAACATCGACGGCCATCCCAGCGTGATCCCGACCGCAGAGTGGCGGGTGGACGAGACCCTCTACCTGCACGGCTCGGCCGCGAGCCGGATGCTGCGGCAACTGGCCAAGGGCGTCGAGCTGTCGATCGCGGTCACCTTGATGGACGGCCTGGTGCTGGCGCGCTCGGCCTTCCACAGCTCGATCAATTACCGCTCGGTGGTGATCTACGGCACCGGCCGGCTCGTCGAGGACCGCGCCGAGCAGCTGAGCGCCCTGGAGGCCTTCGTGGAGAAGGTGACGCCGGGCCGTTGGGCGGAGGTGCGCCCGCCCACCGATAAGGAGCTCGAGGCCACCAAAGTGATCGCGGTGCCGCTCATCGAGGTCTCGGCCAAGATCCGCACCGGCCCGCCGCTGGACGACGAGGAGGACTACGCCCTCGACGTCTGGGCCGGGGTGTTGCCGCTCGAGACGCTGGCCGGCGCCCCTGAGGCGGATGCGCGCCTGAAGCCGGGCATCGCCGTGCCGGCGTACCTCACCGATTTCAACCGCCGCTTCTCGCCGCCTACAGGCTGACGCCTCGCCCCTTGCCGCGGCTACACGCTTCCGGCATGTTCGCCCGCCGAGCCTCCTCCGCCGAAGCAGCCGCTTCGGCTGCGAAGGCCGGGAGGGCTACGGCCCGCAGGCGGGCCGGCGCCGGCAGCGAAGGATCGCGCCATGGCCGAGCAAACCTATGATCTGGCCGTCATCGGCGGCGGACCCGGCGGCTACGTCGCCGCCATCCGCGCCGCCCAGCTGGGCATGAAGACCGCCTGCATCGACGAGCGCCCGACCCTCGGCGGCACCTGCCTCAACGTCGGCTGCATCCCGTCCAAGGCGTTGCTCAACTCGTCGGAGAGGTTCCTCGAGGCGCAGCACGGCCTGGCCGCCCACGGTATCAAGGTGGGCGAGCCCAGGCTCGACCTCAAGGCCATGATGGCGCGCAAGGACAAGGTGGTCGGCGACCTCACCAAGGGCGTCGCCTTCCTGCTCAGGAAGAACAAAGTCGACCACCTGATCGGCCGCGGCCAGATCACGGGCGTCGGCGAGGTCGCAGTGACGCCGGCCAAGGGCGCAAAAAAAAACCTCAAGGCCAAGACCATCCTAATCGCCACCGGCTCGGAGGTGATGCCGCTGCCCGGTGTGGAGATCGACGAGGAGCGGATCGTCTCCTCCACCGGCGCGCTCACTCTGGCGCAAGTGCCGAAGCACCTGGTGGTGATCGGCGCCGGCTATATCGGGCTGGAACTCGGCTCGGTGTGGCGCCGGCTCGGCGCCGAGGTGACGGTGGTGGAGCTGTTGGAGCGCATCACTCCCGGCATGGACGCGGAGCTGGCCCGGCAGCTGCAGCGGGTGCTGACCAAGCAGGGCCTCGCCTTCAGGCTCGGCACCAAGGTGACCGGCGCCGCCAGGGACAAGGCCCGGGTCACGCTCACCTTGGAGCCGGCGGCCGGCGGCAAGGGCGAGAGCCTCGAGGCCGACGTGGTGCTGGTGGCGGTGGGCCGGCGGCCCAACACCGAGGGCCTGGGGCTGGAGGCGGTGGGGGTGCACAGGGACAACCACGGCTTCATCGAGATCGACCGGCGTTTCGCCACCAACGTGCCGGGCATCCACGCCATCGGCGACGTGGTGCGGGGTCCGATGCTGGCCCACAAGGCGGAGGACGAGGGCGTGGTCTGCGTCGAGATGCTGGCCGGCCAGTCCGGGCATATCGACTACGACGCGATTCCGGGCATCGTTTACACCTGGCCCGAGGCGGCCGGCGTCGGCAAGACCGAGGACGAGCTCAAGGAGGCGGGTACTGACTACCGGGTGGGCCGGTTCCCGTTCACCGCCAATGCTCGCGCCCGGGCGATCAGCAACACCGACGGCTTCGTGAAGGTGCTGGCCGACGCCGGGACCGGCCGGGTACTGGGCGTGCACATCCTCGGGCCCGACGCCGGCACGCTGATCCATGAATGCGTGCTGGCGATGGAGTTCGGCGCCTCGGCCGAGGACATCGCGCGCACCTGTCACGGCCATCCGACGCTGGCCGAGGCGGTCAAGGAGGCCGCGCTTGCCGCCTGCGGCCGGCCGATCCACATCTGAGCGCCGCCGGGGCCGGGCTTGAGCCGGACCGTCTCGCTGGTCGCGGCGCTGTGCGCCGCCGAGGTCCTCAGCATGACCGGGTTCGCCGCCTTCCCGGCGCTGCTGCCCACGTTCCAGGCGGAATGGGGCCTAACCAACACCGATGCCGGCTGGATCAGCGGCATCTACTACGCCGGGTATCTGGGCGGCGTGCCGGTCCTGGTAAGCCTCACCGACCGGGTCGATCCGCGCCGCGTCTACCTTGTCTGCGTCACCCTCACCGCCGTCGTCACCCTGGGCTTCGCGCTTATCGCCGAGGGGTTCTGGACCGCGCTGGTGTTGCGAGCCCTGGCCGGCCTCGGGCTTGCCGGCACCTACATGCCGGGCCTCAAGGCGTTGAGCGACCACGTCGAGGCCCCGAGGCTGTCGCGCATGCTCGCCTTCTACACCTCGAGCTTCGGTATCGGCGCCAGCCTATCCTACCTGCTGGCCGGCGAGATCGAGGCCTGGCTCGACTGGCATTGGGCGTTCGGCCTGGCGGCGCTGGGCCCGCTGGCGGCGATGGGCCTGGTGCTGGCGGCGCTTCCGGGCCGGCCGCCGCCGGCCGGTGCCATCCCCGACACCCGGCTGCTCGACTTCCGTCCGGTGCTGCGCCGGCCGGCGGCGATGGCCTACATCCTGGCCTATTGCGCCCATAACTGGGAGCTGTTCGGCCTGCGCTCCTGGATCGTCGTGTTCTTCGCCTTCTCCCAGGCCCAGCAGGCGGACGGCGCCGCCGGATGGTTGGCGCCGGCGGCGCTGGCCAGCATCGTCAACGTGATCGGCGTGCCGTCGAGCATCCTCGGCAACGAGCTGGCGGTGCGTCTCGGCCGTCGGCGCATGGTGATCGCCTACATGACCCTGTCGGCGCTCTTGGCCTCGCTGGTGGGCTTCACGGCGGCCCTGCCATTCGCCCTAGTGTTCGCGCTGACGATGCTCTACTCGGTGTTCGTCAACGCCGATTCGGCGTCGATCACCGCCGGCGCGGTGATCAACGCGCCCTACGGCTATCGGGGTGCGACCATGGCCATGCACGCCTGCATCGGCTTCATGGGCGCCTTCCTGGGGCCGCTCGCGGTCGGCGTGGTGCTGGATCTCACCGGCGGCGGCTTAACGGCCCTCTCCTGGGGCCTGGCTTTCGTGACCTTCGCCGTCGGCGTCGCCATGGGACCGCTGGTGCTCATCACCCTCGGCCGTCGCGGTAGCTGAGTTTGGCCTGGCTTTCTCAGCAGGTCGTGCGCCGGACGGCCGAAAGGACGGCGTCCACAGGCCCGACGAAACTGGTGACCTGCACCCGGTTGGCATCAACGTGCGAATGTCCGGGTTCCGTCCCAGATCGGACGTTCTGGCGGACCGTCATC
>JBHICX010000124.1:0-6695 GCA_046759805.1 Kiloniellales bacterium
AGGGCGCGGTGCTGGCGGGCGGCCGCTATGACGGCCTGATGGAGCAGTTGGGCGGTCCGCCCACTGCGGCCACCGGCTGGGCCGCTGGCGTCGAGCGCCTGGCCATGCTGGTTGCGCCACCCGATGACGAGGTTCGCCCAATCGCCGTGGTGCCGGTCGGCGACGACCAGGTCCAGGAGGCGCTGGAGGTGACACAACGACTGCGGCGCGCCGGGTTCACCGTCGAACTGGGGTTCTCCGGCAGTCTTCGCAAACGCCTCAAGCATGCCGACAAGATCGATGCCCGCGCGGCGGTGCTGTTGGGCGAGGATGAGCTGAAGCGGAACCGGGCGACGGTCCGCGACCTGGATTCCGGCGAGCAGGCCGAGGTGACGCTCGACACGCTCGAGGAGCACCTCGCCCGCTACCGGTAGGCAGGTCATGGCGGCCACGACGACCGGACCGGTCGAGGACGTCCTGGTGGTCGGCGCCAACCACCGCACCAGTCCGGCGGCGGTCCGCGATCGCCTGTTCCTCGACGACCAGGCGATCCCGGGTTTCCTGGCCCGGCTTGGCGGCGCCGGGCTCAGCCAGGCGCTGGTGCTGTCGACCTGCGACCGGGTCGAGGTTCAGGCCGTCTCGGCCGAGACCGACGCCGCGGTCGAGGGCATCGCCCGGCTGTTGGCCGAGCAGGCCGGCATGGAACCCGCCGCCTTGCGTCAACAGCTCTACACGCTCGACGCCGGGCCGGCGGTGCGCCACGTGTTCGCGGTCGCGGCGGCGCTGGACAGCCAGGTCATCGGCGAACCACAGGTGCTGGGGCAGCTCAAGGCCAGCCACCGTCTGGCCCGCGCCGCCGGCATGATCGGCCGCGAGCTGGAATCGCTGTTGCAGGCGGCCTACGCGGCCGCCAAGAGGGTACGCACCGAGACCGCGGTCGGCGAGCGCCCGGTCTCGATCGCCGCCGCCGCCGCACGGCTGGCCCGCGACGTGCACGGCGAGCTGGCGCACAGCACCTTGCTGTTGGTCGGCCTCGGCGAGATGGGCGCCCTGATGGTCGAGCACCTGCGCGCCGCCGGCTTGCGCCGGCTCACGGTCACCGCGCCAGCGGCCGGTCGCGCCGGCGCGTTGGCACACCGCCTCGGCGGCCATCACACGCCGTTCGAAGCCCTTGCATCGAGCCTCACCCATGCCGATATCGTGATTGCGGCGCTGGGCCGGGGCAGCCATGCGATCGGCACCGAGATGATGCGCGAGACGTTGCGCCGGCGACGCAGGCGGCCGGTGTTGCTGATCGATGCGGCGATCCCCGGCGACGTGGAGCCGGCGGTGAACGACCTCGACGGTGCCTTCCTCTATGACCTCGACGACCTGGAGCGCGTCGCCCTTGCCGGTCGGGTGTCGCGGGAGGCGGCGGCCGAGGCGGCTTGGTCGATCATCGATGAGGAGGTCGCCGCCTGGCGCGACGGTCAGGCGGAGCGGGGGGCGGTCCCGGCCATCACCGCGTTACGCCGGCATTTCGAGGCGGTGCGGACCGAAGTGCTGGCCGGGGCCAAGGACGCAGACGCCGCCCAGGCGACCCGGCTTCTGATCGGCCGCCTGTTGCACCGGCCGACCGAGGTGCTGCGCCGCAGGGCGACCCGGCGGCAGCCTGGCGAGGCGGCGGATACGGAACGACTGTTGCGCCGGCTGTTCGGTCTCGACGGCGAAGAGGACGATCGGTGAACATCGAAGACAAGCTGGACCAGGTGGTGGCGCGCTACGACGAGTTGCGCGACCGGGTGGCGCGCCATGAAACCCCCGGCTCCGACGACTATGCGGTGAAGCTGAAGGAACTCGCCGAGCTCAGCCGGCTGGTGGAGGCCATCGACCGGTTTCGCAAGGCCAAGGCGGAGCTGGCGGATCTGGCCGGGCTCATGGAGGACCAGTCGGGCGACCCGGAGATGCGGGCCCTGGCCGAGGCCGAGTATCATGAGTTGAAGCAAAGGCTTCCGGCGCTGGAGCGCGAGGTGCGGCTTCTGCTCCTGCCCAAGGACGAGGCCGACGCCCGCAACGCCATCCTCGAGGTGCGCGCCGGCACCGGCGGCGAGGAGGCGGCGTTGTTCGCGGCCGAGCTGTTCCGCATGTATCAGCGCTACGCCGAGCTGCACGGCTGGCGCTTCGACCCCTTGCAGGTCAACGATACCGAGCTCGGCGGCTACAAGGAAGCGAGCGCGTCGATCACCGGCCGCGGGGTTTTCGAGCACCTCAAGTTCGAGTCCGGTGTGCATCGCGTGCAACGGGTTCCGGTGACCGAGAGCGGCGGCCGCATCCACACCTCGGCGGCCACCGTCGCCGTGCTGCCGGAGGCCGGGGCGGTGGACGTGTCCATCGACGACAAGGACCTGCGCATCGACGTGTATCGTGCCAGCGGACCGGGCGGCCAGTCGGTCAACACCACCGACAGCGCGGTGCGCATCACCCACCTGCCCACCGGGATCGTGGTCACCCAGCAGGACGAGAAGTCGCAGCACAAGAACAAGGCCAAGGCCATGAAGGTGCTCAGGGCGCGGCTCTATGAGCGGGAACGGCAGCAACGCGAGGCCGAGCGGGCCCGGGATCGGCGCAGCCAGGTCGGCTCCGGCGACCGCTCGGAGCGAATCCGCACCTACAACTTTCCACAGGGCCGGGTCACCGATCACCGCATCAACCTGACGCTGCACAAGCTCGATCAAGTGCTGGCGGGCGAAGCGCTGGACGATCTGGTCGACGCGCTGATCGCCGAGGATCAGGCGAGCCGGCTGGCCGAGCTGGCGTGAAGGGCGCGCCCGCCGTCATGGTCACCGTCGCCGGGGCGTTGCGTGATGCCGCTGGGACGCTTGGCGCCGCCGGGGTCGAGCGGCCCCGGCTCGACGCCCGACTGTTGCTGGCCCACGCGCTCGGCATCCACCCCGAGAGGCTCATTGGCCAACCGGACGCAGCGGTGCCGGCGACCGCCGTCGAACGGATCCATGAGCTTACCGCGCGCCGGGCGCGGCGCCAGCCGGTGGCTCGGGTGGTGGGACGGCGCGAGTTCTGGAGCCTCACCTTCAAGGTCACGCCGGACACGCTGGACCCACGGCCCGACAGCGAAACGGTGGTGGAGACGGCGCTCGCCGTGCTCAGCTGGGCCGGCGTCGCCCGCGATCGATCGCTGCGGCTGCTCGACCTGGGCACCGGCAGCGGCTGCCTGCTGCTGGCGCTGTTGCACGAGCTGCCCAACGCAAGCGGGCTTGGCGTGGACATCGACCCGGAGGCCTGTCGCGCGGCGGCGGCCAACGCCGAGCAGCTCGGCCTCGGCGCACGGGCAAGCTTCTTTACCGGCGACTGGGGCCGCGGGCTCGTCGGCGCCTTCGACCTCATCGTCGCCAAACCACCCTACATTCCGGACGCCGAGATCGACGGGCTGGAGCCGGAGGTGGCGCTGTGGGAGCCGCGCCGGGCGCTCGTCGGCGGCCGCGACGGGCTCGACTGCTATCGCGCCCTGGCGCCCCATGTGGCCCGCCTGCTGGCCTACGACGGCGTGGCGGTGGTGGAGCTTGGCGCCGGCCAGGTGGACCCGGTCAGCGCCCTCATGGCGGGGGTCGGGCTGGTGCGCCGCGCGGTGGCCCGCGATCTCGGCGGGATCGAGCGCTGCGTCGTGCTCGCCCACCGGGCGCCGGGGAGAAAATGAAAAAAGAAGTTGGAATGTGGCGCCGTCCCGTCTAGTTTGGGCGGGCAGCGGGGTGCCCGTGAGGATCGCTGGGTCCGAACATCGAGGCGCCGGTTTGTCCACCCAAAATGTTGCCAGTCACTCCGCCGGTTGTGGAGTTTGATCGGTTAGTCGCGACGGGGTGCGGGGGATAGAATCATGCCATTAGGGCTAGAACTTGGTGAGCCGAAGTCATCATGAGACCAGGTCCAGGAAAACGGTTGCGCGGCCGCAACGGCCGTAGGCCGCACGTTCCCAACCGACATCACACCTTCGACAGCAACGGTCCGGAGGTGCGCATCCGTGGGAACGCTTATCAGGTCCACGAGAAATACCTGGGCCTGGCGCGCGACGCGGCGTCGTCGGGCGACCGTATCGCCGCCGAGAACTTCTTTCAACACGCGGAGCATTACTTCCGAATCCTCAACGCCAGCACCGACCCGCGACCGCAGGACCAAGGCCAACAGCCGGCTCCGGCGGTGGAGAAACGCGGCGACGGCAACGCCGAAGCGTCGGCCTCGCCCGGTCGGGGCAACGGGGCGGGCGGCGATTCGGAGACGGCCCCGGCCTGACCTCCGCGACGGTCTCGATCGGGCCGCGCCACCCCGAGGCCTAGGCAACGCCTCGGCACGTTCCCGCCGCGGCGGGAGCGCAGCGGGCGCTAATACCATCGGCCATTACGGCCGACTCCTGGCCTCCCGCTCCGCCACCCGGCCACCCATCGCATACGATCCCGTGGGTGGCCGGGTGGGGGAGCGGGACGGGTCAAGATCAAGGACCGCTAGTATATCTCAAAGAGGCATGCGTACCGGGTCGCCCACGGCGACCTCGCCACCGGCGACGACCTCCGCATAGACGCCCATGTCCACATGGCCGAAGTCGTCTGCGAGCGCCTTCGGCAGGTTCATGTCTCGGACCCCTGAGTCCGGGTTCACGTTGGTGGCGGCGCAGCGTTCGATTGGCTCGACGATGCGAAAGCGTGCCACGCCGGCCTCGATCTCCCGGCCGACCCAGGTGAACTCGGTCCAGGGTTCGGTGCCGTCGATATAGAGATTGCCGCGGAAGCGCACCGGATCGATCGGGGCGCCCACCCTCCGCTCGAGCGCAGCTACGCTTGCCAGGTTGATGATGGAGAGGAAAGGCTCGGGCAGGTCCGAGAACGGCTGGTCGGAGGCCTCCACAAGACGCGGCCGATCCGGCGCTTCGTCGCCCGTATAGGCGGCGAAGAAGTCCTCCAGCACCGCCCGACCGGCGGGCTCGGTCATCTTGCCGCGGGCGACGACTTTGCCGTCGCGGGCGACCGTGAGGGTTTCGCTCTCCGGGTCGAAGGCGGTCTCCAACGCCGCCAGCCGCGGGTTGCGGGCGAGCATCAGGAAGTTGCGCCGGGGCAGCCAGTGGGTGGCGCCCTCGAAGCGGGCGGTAGCGTGCGCCAGGGCGAAGCGGCGGTCGTGCGCCAGCCCTTGCCCCGGGGTGAGCGCCACCCGGTCCAGCGGCGCGGCGCTCAGCCCCTTCACCGGGTAGCGATAGATGTGTGCGATGCTGACTGGCATGGCCGCGGTAATAAGCGGCGGCGGGATTGGCCTGTCAATCGCCCGGTCGGCCGCGGCAGCGCACCTTGCGGGGGCCGGGTCGGCAATCCATATAGAGCGCCGGACGCCTAGTTTAGGGTCCGTAGGTTGTCCTGCCTCGTAGAGGGGGACCGATCGTGAGCGACAGACAATGGAATTCGAGAAATACACCGAACGCGCCCGCGGTTTAATTCAGGCGGCGCAGGGTCTGGCGACCCGTTCCAACCATCAGCGGCTTACCCCAGAGCACGTTCTCAAGGTCCTGCTCGACGATCCCGAAGGGCTTGCTGCCAACCTGATCCGCGCCGCCGGCGGTGATTCGGCCCGCGCGCTCGGCGAGACCGAGGCCGAGCTTAAGAAGCTGCCGAAGGTCGAGGGCGCCGGCGCCGACCAGCTGTATCTGGCGCCGGAAACGGCGCGCCTGTTCGACGGCGCCCAACAGATCGCCGACAAGGCCGGCGACAGCTTCGTCACCGCCGAGCGCCTGTTGCTGGCGCTGGCCCTGGCCGTCGGCACCCGCGCCGCCGCCATCCTCAAGGACTGCGGTGTCACGCCGCAGAACCTGAACGGGGCCATCGAGGCGTTGCGCAAGGGCCGCCGGGCCGACAGCGCCAGCACAGAGGACCATTACGACGCCTTGAACAAGTACACCCGCGACCTCACCGCGGCGGCGCGCGAGGGCAAGACCGACCCGGTGATCGGCCGGGACGAGGAGATCCGGCGCACCATCCAGGTGCTGTCGCGGCGCACCAAGAACAACCCGGTGCTGATCGGCGAGCCCGGGGTCGGCAAGACCGCGATCGTCGAAGGGCTGGCCCAGCGCGTGGTCAACGGCGACGTGCCGGAATCCTTGCGCGACAAGCGGCTGGTGGCGCTCGATCTGGGGGCGCTGATCGCCGGCACCAAGTTCCGCGGCGAGTTCGAGGAGCGCCTCAAGGCGGTGCTGCAGGAGATCCAGGCCGCCGCCGGCGAGGTGGTGCTGTTCATCGACGAGCTGCACACGCTCATTGGCGCCGGCGCCGCGGAAGGGGCGATGGACGCCTCCAACATGCTGAAGCCGGCGTTGGCCCGTGGCGATCTGCACTGTGTCGGCGCCACCACCCTGGACGAGTTTCGCAAGCATGTGGAGAAGGACGCGGCGTTGGCGCGGCGCTTTCAGCCGGTGTTCATCGCCGAGCCGACCATCGAGGACACGGTCTCGATCCTGCGCGGGCTGAAGGAAAAGTACGAGCTGCACCACGGCGTGCGCATTACCGACGGCGCCATCGTGGCGGCGGCGACCCTGTCGGAGCGTTACATCGCCGACCGCTTCCTGCCCGACAAGGCGATCGACCTGATCGACGAGGCGGCGAGCCGCCTCAGGATCGAGCTCGACTCCAAGCCGGAGGAGATCGACGAGCTGGACCGGCGCATCATCCAGCTCAAGATCGAGCGCGAGG
>JBHICX010000125.1:0-6667 GCA_046759805.1 Kiloniellales bacterium
ATCCCCCGAATAGGATCAGGGCCTGCGTGCGCTCCGGGAATGTCGCTGCAAACACCACGCTGATCGGAGCACCCTCCGAAAGACCGAACAGGGCCGCCCGCTCGCTGCCAACCGCATCCATGACCGCACCGATGTCGAGCATGCGCTCCTCGACACTCGGGGCACCCGGAACTCTGTCCGACAATCCCTGGCCGCGCTTGTCGAAAGTCACCACCCTGGCAAACGAAGCCAAGGCGTCGATGAACTCGGTGTATGAAGGGATTTCATGGAAGGCTTCGATATGTGAAATGAGGCCGGGAACGTAGATCAAGTCGAGGGGAGCATCGCCGTAAGTGCGATAGGCGATGTTCACCCCATCACTCTCAGCGTATTTAGTGACGGACGACGAGGACGATATCGACGAAGCCATGCGTCCGCCTACGGTCTGTCATGGAGACCTATAGTCTATTCGGTCCACCGAAACTTATCCATCGAGTCCTCGGGCCGGGCGGGAGGGCACCGATAACACTGGTTATTGGCACACCTGCGCTCGCCGATTGATCCCAAGGGTCCGGAACGGGTCATTTCCCCCGTAAACCGGGGAGTCAGCTACGTCCGGACCCGAGGGCACAACGGAAGGAATCGTTCGAATCCGGACATCGCGGCCAGAAGGTCCGAAGCTGAAGGCTAAGCGGACGTGCATCGGACATGGCCGGTACGGGGGAAAAGTAGCCAATTTCGGACGTTGAAATATTTCGATGCTGAGGGTCGGCCGGGTGGTGGGCGGTCTCGGTCACCTCGATGCCATGTGGTATGCTGCCCGCATGAAGCGTCTCACGGTATTGCCGGCGCTCATCGTCGCCCTGACACTGCTGCCGGCCGCCGGGTTCGGGCAGGAGCCCCGCTACGGGCCCTGGCCGGGCGGCGACGGCGACATCGAGGTCCTGATCCAGGAGCTCGAGACGCTGATCCGGCGGGCGGAAGTGGCCCGGGCCGCCGATCCGCAGTTCCTTTCCGATCTGCGCGCGACCCTGCAGCGCTATCGGGTCCCCTGGCCAGTCACCCGAGTCAGCGACGACTTCTCCGACGGCGACTACACCCGCAACCCCACCTGGACGGTGCATGCCGGCGCGTTCACCATCGACCGGCGTCACGGCCTGCGCAGCCGGGTTGCGTCGCAGCCGGTGGCCGAGGGCGGCGCGCCCGAGGCCGGTGGCTCGAACGCCGACAAGGAAGGCCGGAAAGACCCAGGGAGCTACGAGGACCTTGCCGGATCCATCTTGAAGCAGATCCTCAAGGGGGCGGACAACAAGCCCGGCGGCGACGCTCAGAGCCCACCACGAAACGACCTGGTGTGGGGCCCGCCGACCGACTCCAATTGGGCCAGCGAGGGCGAGACCCAAAGGGGCGAGGAGCCGGCACCGGCCGCGCCGCCGGCCGCCACCCCCGCGCCGGCCCCGCGGCCGGCAAACCGGGCCGAGATCTCAACCGCGTTTGCGCTTACCGACACCTTCTCGATCCACCTCGAGCTGGCCTCCCTTGCTGACGAGGGGCAGGTCTTGGTCGGACCCTACCAGGGACCCGACCGGGCCGCCGGTTACCGCCTCGCCTTCGGGCCCGCCCGCCTGCCTTCGCTGCAGCTTCTCGCCGTCTCGCCCCGCGGGGTCCGGGACATCGCGGCCCACGACGAGCCCCTGGCCGTGGAGGTCGGCGCGCCGCACCGGCTGGAATGGAACCGGTGGCCGGATGGGCTGATGGTGGTCCTGGTCGATGGCCGGGTGGTGATGCGGGCGGCCGACCGCGGTTTCAGCGGCGGGTTCGACGGCCTGACCCTCATCAACGCCGGCGGCGACTGGGCACTGCGCTCGATCCTGGTCCGCGGCACCCGCTAAAGCGTTATTCGTTAAGACGGCTCCAGCCCACACCCCCACCCGGTCACCCATAGCATGCGATCCCGTGGGTGCCCGCCCCGGCGGACGGGCCGGGGGCCGGGTGGGGGAGCGGGACGGGTCAAGATCAAGGACCGCTAGTGTCAGCCGATCGCGTCGAAGGCGGCGAGCGCCGCCGCATTCACCAGATCGGACACGGTGGCGCGCAGCTGAACGATCTGTGCCGGCTTCGACAGGCCCATCAGCATCGGGCCGATCACGGTGCCGCCGCCCACCTGCTGCAACAACCGCGACGAGATATGGGCGCTGTGCAGCCCCGGCATGATCAGTACGTTGGCGGGGCCGGTGAGCCGGCTGAACGGATAGAAGCGCTCGCGCAAGCCCGGGTCGAGCGCCATGTCGGCGGTCATCTCGCCGTCGTATTCGAAGTCGACGTGGCGCGAATCCAGGACCGCCACCGCGTCGCGCATGGGTTGGGCGGTCTGGCGCCAGGGATTGCCGAAGTTGGAGAACGCCAGGATCGCCACCCGCGGCTCGTGGCCCAGCTGGCGTGCCTTGGCCGCGGTGGCCACCGCCATGTCGGCCATCTGCTCGGGCGTCGGCCGCTCGATGACGTTCGAGTCGCCGATGAACAACGTCTGTCCCTCAGCCACCACCAAGGTGAGCGCGAAGACCAGGCTGTCGGGCTTCGGCTCCAGGACCCGGGTCAGGTTCTCATACGCCACCATCCAGCTGCGCGTGACTCCGGTCACCAGGGCGTCGGCGTCGCCATTCGCCACCATGCAGGCGGCGAATACGTTGCGATCCTGGTTGACCATGCGCTGGCAGTCGCGCCTGAGCCAGCCGCGGCGATTGAGCCGGGCATAGAGGAACTCCATGTAGGTCTTGTTCTTTTCCGACAGCCGGGCGTTGGTGCACTCCAGCTCCTCGGCCCCTTTGAGGCCCAGGCTGGCGATCTTCTCGGCGATGACCTGATCGCGGCCGATCAGGACCGGCGTGCCGAAACCTTCCTCGCGGAAGGCCAGCGCGGCACGGATCACCTTGTCCTCCTCACCCTCGGCGAATACCACCCGGCGCGGATTGGCGCGCACCAGCTCGAAGATCGCCTGCAGGTTGCCGGCCGTCGGGTCGAGGCGTGAGCGCAGGCGCGCCCGGTAGGCGTCCATGTCGGCGATCGGCCGGCGGGCGACGCCGCTGTCCATCGCCGCCTTGGCCACCGCCGTCGGCACGGCGACGATGAGGCGCGGGTCGAACGGCGCCGGGATGATGTAGTCCGGGCCATAGCGCAGCGCGCCGCCGCCATAGGCGGCGGCGACCTCGTCCGGCACGTCCTCGCGCGCCAGCTTGGCGATCGCCTCGGCCGCCGCGATCTTCATCTGGTCGTTGATGGTGGTAGCCTGGACATCGAGGGCGCCGCGGAACAGGAACGGGAAGCACAGCACGTTGTTGACCTGGTTCGGGTAGTCGGAGCGGCCGGTGGCGACGATGGCGTCGTCGCGAACCTGGCGCACCTCCTCGGGCGTGATCTCCGGATCCGGGTTGGCCATGGCGAAGATGATCGGCTTGTCGGCCATCGAGCGCACCATCTCGGGCGTCACCGCGCCCTTGACCGAACAGCCAAGCACCATGTCCGCGCCCTCGATCGCCTCGGCGAGCGTGCGCGCCTTGGTGTCGGCGGCGTGGGCCAGCTTCCACTGGTTCATGCCGGCCTCGCGGCCCTGATAGACGACGCCTCGGCTGTCGCACATGACGGCGTTCTCCGGCTTGAGGCCGGTCGACTTGACGAGCCCAAGGCAAGCATTGGCGGCGGCGCCGGCGCCGTTCACCACCAGCTTGCAGTCGCGAATGCTGCGCCCGGTGAGATCCAGCGCGTTGAGCATCGCCGCGGTGCAGATGATGGCGGTGCCGTGCTGGTCGTCGTGGAACACCGGAATGTCGAGCAGCTCCTTGAGCCGCGCTTCGATGAGGAAGCATTCCGGCGCCTTGATGTCCTCGAGGTTGATGCCGCCGAAGCTCTTGCCGAGGAATCGCACGCAGTTGACGAACTCGTCGACGTCCTCGGTGTCGACCTCGATGTCGATGCCGTCGATGTCGGCGAACCGCTTGAACAACACCGCCTTGCCTTCCATCACCGGCTTGGCGCCCAGCGCCCCCAGGTTGCCCAGGCCCAACACCGCGGTGCCGTTGGAGATGACGGCGACCACGTTGCCCACCGCCGTGTATTCATAGGCCTTCGCGGGGTCGCGCTTGATCTCCAGGCACGGCGCCGCCACCCCGGGGGAATAGGCAAGCGACAGGTCGCGCTGGGTGGTCAACGGCTTGGTGGGGCTGATCGCCAGCTTTCCCGGGCGGCCGCTGGAGTGGAACAACAGGGACTCCTCGTCGCTGACGCGCGAATTGGATTGGCTTTGGCTCATGACTCTCCCTCTCGGCTCTTTGTCGGTCCGCCCGCCGGCGATGAGCGCCTTGTCGCGAGATCGACGGCCCCCCTTGATCGCGGCATCATCGCCCAATGCGGGCTCAGTGTGAAGCTTGAGTGTTGCCGGTAACGCCGCGGGTGATGGTGTTGCCAGCCGCAGTCGTGCTAACCTGCCGGCTTGCCGGCACGGACCCGGTTCGTCCCTCCCGCTTGATCATGCACCACCGGCAGCCGTGACCCCGCCGCCCGACGCAACGCCCCCCGACGCCGAGCCGGACAAGGCGGCGGCGATGGCGACGCCGATGATCGCGCAGTACCTGCAGATCAAGCGGGCCCACCCGGATCACTTGCTGTTCTACCGGATGGGCGATTTCTACGAGTTGTTCTTCGACGACGCGGCCAAGGCCGCCGCGGCGCTGGATATCACCCTGACCAAGCGGGGGCGCCACGACGGCGCCGACATCCCCATGTGCGGGGTGCCGGTGCATAGCCACGAGGCCTACCTCGCGCGGCTCATCCGTCGCGGCTTCAAGGTGGCGGTGTGTGAACAGGTCGAGGACCCGGCCGAGGCGCGCAAACGCGGCTCCAAGTCGCTGGTGCGGCGCGAGGTGGTGCGGCTCATCACCCCGGGAACCTTGACCGAGGACAACCTGTTGGACGCCCGCCGCTACAACTACCTGGCGGCGCTGGCGCAAGCCCAGGGGCGGCTGGGGCTGGCCTGGCTCGACATGTCGACCGGGGACTTCTCGGTGCAGCAGGTGACGCCGGCGGGGCTCCCGGCGGCGCTCGCCCGGCTCGAGCCCGGTGAGCTTCTATTGTCCGAGCGCCTGGTCCAGAAATCCGACCTGTTCGACACGTTCGCCGAGTGGCGCTCGGTGCTGACGCCATTGCCGGGCAGCCGTTTCGACAGCCAGTCGGCGCGCCGCCGGCTGGAGGCGGTGTATCGGGTGCGCGCGCTCGACGCCTTCGGCAGCTTCACCCGGGCCGAGCTGGCGGCGGCGGGGGCGCTGGTGGATTACGTCGAGCTGACGCAGAAGGGCCGGCTGCCGCGGCTCGGGCCGCCGCGCCGGGTGGCCGACGGGGCGACGATGGAGATCGACTCCGCGACCCGGCGCAACCTCGAGTTCGAGCGGACGCTCTCCGGGGAGCGCCGCGGCAGCCTCTTGGACACCATCGACCGGACGCTGACCGGGGCCGGGGCGCGGCTTTTGGCGGCGCGGCTTGCCGCCCCGCTCACCGACCCCGCGGCCATCGCCGAGCGCCTCGATTCGGTGCAGTTCTTCGTCGACAACCGGGCGGCGCGCGAGGCGGTTCGGGCAGCACTCGGCCGCTGTCCGGACGTGGAGCGGGCGCTGTCGCGGCTCACGCTGGGCCGCGGCGGGCCGCGCGACCTGGCCCATGTGCGCGACGCCTTGGGTCAGGTCCCCGAGCTGCGCCAGACCCTTACCGGCGCCGGGCTGGCCGAGCCCCCGCCGGGCATCCGGCAGGCGGCGGTCGACCTGGGCCAACACCAGACCCTGGTCGACCGGCTGATGCGGGCGCTGGCACCCGAGCTGCCGCTCATGGCGCGCGACGGCGGTGCCATCGCCGCAGGCTACGCGCCGGCGCTAGACGAGCTGCGCACCCTGCGCGACGAGAGCCGGCGGCTGGTCGCCAGCCTGCAGGGGCGCTACCGGAGCGAAACCGGCATCCCCTCGCTCAAGATCCGGCACAACAACGTGCTCGGCTACTACGTCGAGGCGACGCCGACCCATGCCGACAAGCTGATGGGCGACCAGCGCTTCGTACACCGCCAGACCCTGGCCAGCGCGGTGCGCTTCACCACGGAAGAGCTGGGCGAGCTCGAGCGGCGCATCGCCGAGGCCGGGGACAAGGCGCTGGCCCTGGAGCTGGAGCTGTTCGAGGACCTGGTCGGCGAGGTCACCGGACGGGCCGAGGCGGTCGCCCTGGCGGCGCGGGCGCTGGCCGGTCTCGACGTCGCCGCGGGGCTGGCCGAGCTGGCGGTGGCCGGGCGCTACTCGAGGCCCCGGGTCGACGACTCGGTGGCTTTCGAGGTCGAGGGCGGCCGCCATCCTGTGGTCGAGGTGGCGCTCACGGCGGACGATGCTGGTCCGTTCGTCGCCAACGACGCGGATTTGTCGCCGGATCGCCGGTTGTGGCTGGTCACCGGCCCCAACATGGCCGGCAAGAGCACCTTCCTGCGGCAGAACGCGCTGATCGCGGTCATGGCCCAGATCGGCAGCTACGTGCCGGCGGCGGCGGCCCGCATCGGCGTGGTCGACCGTCTGTTCAGCCGGGTCGGGGCCGCCGACGATCTGGCGCGCGGGCGGTCCACCTTCATGGTCGAGATGGTCGAGGCGGCGGTGATCCTCAACCAGGC
>JBHICX010000126.1:0-6659 GCA_046759805.1 Kiloniellales bacterium
ATGCCGGCCAGCGCCCGCGAGCCCTCGGGCACCCGGGTCGAGGTGTTGTGCGGGCAGCCGGAGCAGAAATAGGGGATGCGCTGGATCGGCGCCGGGGCCGCGGCCAGCGACGCCTCCTTGGCCTCCAGGAAGGCGAGCCGTTCGATGACCCTGGGGCTCGTGTGGAAGCGGGCGATGCGGGCGGCGATCACCCGGGCGATGCGCGCCGGGGTCAACTCGTCATAGGACGGCAGGATCAGCTCCCGGTTCTCGTCGAACTTGCCGATGACCCGCGGCCGAATGTCCGCCTGCCAGTTGTAGAGCTGCTCCTTGAGCTGGTTCTCGATGAGCGCCCGCTTCTCCTCGACCACCAGGATCTCCTCCAGGCCTTGCGCGAAGGCGCGCACGCCCTCCGGCTCCAACGGCCAGGTCATGCCCACCTTGTAGAGCCGGATGCCGATCTCGGCGGCGTGGGCCTCGTCGATGCCCAGATCGTCCAACGCCTGGCGCACGTCGAGATAGGACTTGCCACAGGTAATGATGCCGAGCCGCGGTCTAGGGGCCTCGATCACCACCCGGTCCAGTCGGTTGGCGCGGGCAAACGCCAGCGCCGCGTAGACCTTGTGCCGGTGCAGCCGGACCTCCTGGTCCAACGGCGGGTCCGGCCAGCGGATGTTGAGCCCGCCCTCGGGCATCTCGAAGTCGTCCGGCTCGACGATCTCGACCCGGTGCGGGTCGACGAAGACCGAGGCCGAGCTGTCGACGGTCTCGGCAAGGGTCTTGAAGGCCACCCAGCAGCCGGCGTAGCGCGACAACGCCCAGCCATGGATCCCTAAGTCGAGGAACTCCTGCACCCCGGCCGGGTTCAACACCGGGATCATGGCATCCAAGAAGGTGTACTCGGTCTGGTTGGCGGTGGTCGAGGACTTGGCGATGTGGTCGTCGCCGGCCAGCACCAGCACCCCGCCATGGCGGGCGCTGCCGGCCAAATTCGCGTGTCGGAACACGTCGCCGCAGCGGTCGACCCCGGGCCCCTTGCCGTACCATAGGGCGAACACGCCGTCGTACTTGGCGCCGGGGAACAGGCCCACCTGCTGACTGCCCCACACGGCGGTGGCGCCGAGGTCCTCGTTGACCCCGGGCCGGAAGTGGATGTGGTTCTTCTCGACGAACCGCTTGGCGCCCCAGAACGCCTGGTCGAGCCCGCCCAACGGCGAGCCGCGATAGCCGGAAACGAAACAGGCGGTATTGAGGCCCGCCCTCAAATCGCGCTGGCGCTGCATCATCGGCAGCCGCACCAGCGCCTGCACCCCATTGAGATACACCCGCCCGGATTCGAGCGCGTACTTGTCGTCGAGCGAAACCGCGGCCAGCGACATGATCCCTCCATCCCCCTCGGGCGATTTCGCGGGCACCGCCCGCGGCGCATCCTAGCATCGTCGGCCCGGATCCAGGTAGCGCCGCGACGCCGCGCTGGCCAGATCAGCGATCGATTATTGGTAGGGGCGGGTTTCAAACCCGCCCCTACGCCGAACAGCCGTAGAACGTGAACGGATGCGAGGGACACTTAATGCGAAAATGCAGCTAAGTCTAATAACACCGGAAATTTACTGTATTTTTATGCCTTTGTGGTGAAAAATTCGGCCTCGGCTGGACCCGGTTTTGCTGGAGCGGCGCGATGGTCCGTCGGCTGTGCATCCTGTGTTTACTCTTCGCCCTTTGGCCGGCCCTGGCCCTAGCCGAGTCGGCGACCTTGCTGGACGCCTACAACCGGTACAAGGCGCTCTATGAGCAAGGCCGTTACGCGGAGGCCGAGCCCTTCGCGCGCCGGGCGCTGGACCTGGGCGAACAGGAGCTCGGACCGGATCACCCGACCACCGGAGCGTTGCTCAACAACCTGGCCGACCTGTACCTAGCCCAGGGCCGCCATGCCGAGGCCGAGCCGCTCCACCGGCGGGCGCTTGCGATCCGGGAGAAGGTGCTCGGGCCCGAACATGCGGACGTCGGGCAAAGCCTCAACAACCTGGCCGCGTTGTACCGGGCTCAAGGCCGCTACGACGAGGCCGAGCCACTCTACCGGCGCGCGTTGGCGATATGGGAGAAGGCCCTCGGGTCCGAGCATCTGTCGGTGGCCACCAGCCTCAACAACTTGGCTGCCCTGTACTACGCCCAAGGCCGCTACGCGGAGGCCGAGCCGCTCCTCCGGCGGGCGATGGTGATCGAGGAGAAGACGCTCGGCCCCGACCATGCGCAGGTCGCTGCCACCCTCAGCAACCTGGCCAACCTATACCGGGCCCAGGGCCGCACCGCCGAGGCCGAGCCGCTCTTCAAGCGCGTCCTGGCGATCACGACAAAGGTGCTTGGGCCCGACCATGCGTACCTGGCCACCAGCCTCAACAACTTGGCCACCCTGTACCGGGCCCAGGGGCGCACCGCCGAGGCCGAGCCGCTCTACAAGCGCTCCCTGGCGATCAAGGAGAAGGCGCTCGGGCCCGACCATCCGGACGTCGCCCAAAGCCTCAACAACCTGGCCGCCCTGTACCGGGGCCAGGGCCGTTATGCCGAGGCCGAGCCGCTTCACCGGCGAGCACTGGCGATCCGGCAGAAGGCGCTTGGGCCAAACCATCCTGAGGTCGGCGAGAGCCTGAACAACCTAGCCACCCTGCATCGGGTCCAGGGCCGTTACACCGAGGCGGAGTCGCTCTTGAAGCGCTCCCTGGCGATCAAGGAGAAGGCGCTCGGGCCCGACCATCCGGATGTCGCCTTAAGCCTCAACAACCTGGCCGATGTGTACTGGGCCCAGGACCGCACCGCCGAGGTCATCGCCAGCATGCGCCGGGCGACGGCCATCCATCGCCGGCGGCTAGCACTCTCGGCCGGCGGACTGTCGGCCGGAGCCGAGAGCGAGCAACGGTCGGTCCGAGTCATATTCCTTCGGCACTTGTTTTTCGCGCATTCGCTCATGCAGCACCAGCCGGCCAAGCGCCAGCCGCTGCTGGCGGAGGCCTTCGAGGTCGGGCAGTTGACCCGCGCCACGGCGGCGTCGAGCGCGGTGGCGCGCGCGGCGGCGCGGTTCGCCGCCGGCGACGACGAGTTGGCCCAAGTCGTGCGCCAGCGCCAGGACGCTCTGGAGCGCTGGCGGGGCTTGGATGAGCGCATTGTGCGGGCCTCAAGCCGGTCTCCCGACAAGCGCGATCCGGAAACGGAAATTCGGTTGCGCGAAGAGCTCGAAGCGGTGCGGCGCAAGCTGGGCAAGCTCGACGAACGCCTGGTCCGCGACTTCCCCGACTACGCCGAGATCGCTAATCCGCGGCCGGTGGCGCTGGGCGAGGCCCAGGCGCTGCTGGCCGCCGACGAAGTGCTGGTTTCCTATGCGGTGTGGGACAAGGTTACCTTCCTCCAGGTCGTGCGTTCGGACCGGGCGGCGATGCACGAGGTCGGGATCGGCGCCGACGAGCTCCGCGAGGCCGTTGGCCTGCTGCGCGGCGGGCTGAAGCGGCAAGGCGTGGAGAGCCATGCCGACCTCCTCGCCCGCGGCTTCGACGGCGGGGCCGCCTTCGCCCTCTACCGCAAGCTGTTCGCACCCGCGGAGCCGTTGCTCGAGGGCGCGCGGCACGTCTTCGTGGTGCCGGACGACGCGTTGCAGAGCCTGCCGCTGGGTGTACTGCTGACAGACGCGCCGCAAGGGGAGTTCACCGACTTCGCCGGTTATCGGCAGGCGCCGTGGCTGGCGCGGAAGTACGCCATGACGGTGCTGCCGTCGGTATCGTCGCTGAGGGCGTTGCGCCGGTTCGCCAAAGTGGCGAAGGCAAGGAAGCCGTTCAAGGGCTTCGGCGACCCGGTGCTGGAGGGCCGGCCCGGCGACCGGCGCGGCCTCCAGATCGCCGGCCTGTTCCGCGGCGCGCTGGCCGACGTGGACGCGGTACGCCGGCTGGCGCCCTTGCCCGAGACCGCGGATGAGTTGCGCGCCATCGCCAAGGTGTTGAACGCCGACGAAGGCTCGGTGTTCTTGGGCAACCAGGCGACCGAAAGGGCGGCGCGCAATACTGATCTGTCCGACAGCCGCGTCCTCACCTTTGCCACCCATGGGCTCATCGCCGGTCAGATCAAGGGCGCGGCGGAGCCGGCGCTGGTGCTGAGCCCGCCCGCCGTGGCCAGCGACCAGGACGACGGCCTGCTGACCGCGAGCGAGATCGCGCGCCACCTCGAACTCGACGCCGACTGGGTGATCCTGTCGGCTTGCAACACCGCGGCCGGCGACGAGCCGGGCGCCGAGGGCTTGTCGGGACTGGCGAAGGCGTTCTTCTATGCCGGTGCCAGGGCGCTCCTGGTCTCGCACTGGGCAGTCGACTCCGAGGCCGCGGTCGGACTCACTACCGGCATGCTGGCCGAGGCCGCCCAGCACCCCGCGATCGGCCGCGCCGAGGCGCTCAAGCGCTCGATGCTGGCGCTGATGGAGGACCGCGACAACCCGCACTTCGCCCACCCGCTCTTTTGGGCGCCGTTCGTGGTGGTTGGCGAGGGCGGCGCTCCCCGGCGTAGCGCCGACTAGATACTCCGAAGAAGACTCACCACCAAGGCACCAAGGCACCAAGGACACCAAGAGGCCGTTAAGAAGTCGTGAGGCATTTACTGTTTTCTACGCCTAGAGTCGCTCATAGTCCTAATGTGTATACTTAACAAGCTGCAATAGACACGTAATACTATGAACAGTTCCTTTGTGTTCTTGGTGCCTTGGTGGTGAAACATCCCGCCGCGGGTTAGGGGCGCCTTCGGTCGCCGATGAGGCATGGACGCCCGCTTTCCCGCCCGGCCCGGCCTCGGTATAGTGGCTGCCCGATAGCCTTACGCTCGGCGGGAGGGACTCCATGATCTTCCGGCAACTGTTCGACCACGCGTCCTGCACCTACACTTATCTGATCGCCAGCCGGCGCGGCGGCGAGGCGCTGATCATCGACCCGGTGCTGGACAAGGTGGAGCGCTACCTGCAGCTCCTGCAGGAGCTCGATCTGAGGCTGGTGAAGGCGATCGACACCCACGTGCACGCCGACCACATCACCGGTTTGGGGGCGCTGCGCGACCGCACCCGGTGCATCACGGTGATGGGTGAACAGGCCGGCGTCGACGTGGTCTCGGTGCGTGTCGGCGACGGCGACCGGGTCAATATCGAGGGCGTCTCGCTCACCGCGCTCCACACCCCGGGGCATACCGACGACTCGTACTGCTTCCTCATGGACGACCGGGTGTTCACCGGCGACACCCTGTTGATCAGGGGCACCGGGCGCACCGACTTCCAGAACGGCGACCCGGTGGCGGAGTACCACTCGATCTTCGACAAGCTGTTGACGCTGCCCGACGAGACGCTGGTCTATCCCGCCCACGACTATAAGGGGGATACGGTCAGCACCATCGCCGAGGAACGCGCCTTCAACCCGCGGCTTCAGGTGCGCTCGGTCGACGAGTTCGTCGAGATCATGAGCAAGCTGGACCTGCCCGATCCGAAGATGATGGACGTCGCCGTGCCGGCCAATCTCAAGGTCGGCCTGTCGCAGGACGACGTGGCGGCGCGCGGCTGGGCGCTCACCTGTGCCGACGCGACCAAGCTCCTGGGCCGCACCGACGTGGTGCTGGTCGACCTTCGCGACAAGGCCGAGCGCGACCGCCACGGCGTCATCCCCGGCTCCGTGCATGCCCCCTACCCCGAGCTCGAGGACAACGTGAAACCGGGCGGGCTGTTGCACGAGCTGGCCACCGCTACCGGCAAGCGCCTGGTGTTCTATTGCGCCTTCGGCGAGCGCTCGGCGATGGCGGTGCAGACCGCGCAAGACGCCGGGCTCGCCAACGCCTGCCACATCACCGGCGGCCTCGACGCCTGGAAGCGCGCCGACGGTCCGTTCGACGGCGGGGTCGGCCAGGAAAGCCGCGGTTAAAGTTGTTCGCGGGGCGCCTAGTGCGGAACCACCACGACTCGCGGGCCGTCGATCACCCCCTCACCCAACTTCGGCTAAGGCGCGGGCGAAGCCCGCGCCAAGCCCCCGTACCCCTCATATGGGGTGGTCGTTGTCAAGCTCGGTGGGCCGGTTGGTTTGGCGGTGTGCGCCGGGTTTGGCACGGGGCGGCCTCGTGAGTGTTGGAAGCGGGGTTGCCGCATCACCTCATATCCGGTCGGGCGGCGATCGCCCGGACCCAAGTTCCGCTTGGCTGCGGGGGCAGAGGCCACGAAGGATGGGACCCATCTCTCCCGTCGGCGTTGGGTGCCCAGGGTAGCGCCGGTCACCATCCACCCCGTGCGATCGCCGGCGCGATCGCCGAGGCCTTGCTGCTGGCCGGGTCCCCACTCAGGCCTTGCAGACGGCATCGGTGGGGACGAGCCCGGTGTCGAGATAGCGCCACAGGGCGACCATGAGCTTGCGCGCCAG
Source organism: Kiloniellales bacterium (assembly GCA_046759805.1). Taxonomy (GTDB): domain Bacteria; phylum Pseudomonadota; class Alphaproteobacteria; order JBHICX01; family JBHICX01; genus JBHICX01. Next base: position 6,399 of record JBHICX010000126.1, read on the forward strand.
GGCGACGATCATCACCCGTCGGAGGCGGCCGCGGGTGTCGCCGACCCGGGCGTGATACCAGCGGGCAAGCGCGCTATCCGGCTGATGGCGCAGCCACAGCCAGGCGAGCTCGATGGCGGTGTGCCTAGCTCGTCGGTTGCCGGCCTTGCTGATCCCCTGCTCGCGGCTGAGCCCGCCGCTCTGCCAGGGGCTGGGGGCGAGGCCGCAATAGCCGGCCACCTCACGCCGGTTCTTGAAGTCCTTCCAGTAGAGCTCGCCGGC
>JBHICX010000127.1:0-6615 GCA_046759805.1 Kiloniellales bacterium
ACGCCGCGCCGCCGCCGGCCCAGACTCGTGGGCAGGCCGACGGCCCGCCGCCGACGAAAGGCACGCAACCCGCTCACCGGCGCCGGCTCACGGATGCAACACCATTCCCTCACGGGCGACCACGGTTCCGGGCCGCATGACCTTTGCCTCGGCCGCGATCTGGTCCATGAACGCATCGTCATGGCCCGGATCGTGATGGAAGATCACCGCCGTCTTCACATCGGCCGCCTCACACAGGCGCAGGCATTCCTGCCAGGTGGAGTGACCCCAGCCCTTGTACCTCGGGTACTCCTCGTCGGTATAGGTGGCGTCGTAAATCGCGATGTCGCTGCGGGCGATCAGCCCCAGCACGTTCTGGTCCTGCTCGTCGTCGTAGTGCTCGGTGTCGGTGAGGTAACAGATCGACTTGCCGCCATACTCGATCCGATAGCCGGTGGCGCCGTTGGGGTGGTTGAGCGGCGCGGTGCGGATGCGGATTCCCGGCCGCGGCTCCAGCCGCTCGCCGCAGTCGAAGTCCTTGTAAACGACCTCGGCCCTGAAGATGTCCGGGGGCACCGGGAACAGTGGCGCGATCAACATGTCGCGTACCACGTGCTCCAGGGTGTACGTCGGGCGCAGATGCCCGGCCCACAGCCTCAGCTTGTTCTCGGGCACGAACAGCGGCGCGAAGAAGGGCAGGCCGCAGACATGATCGAAATGGGTATGGGTGAGGAACAGATCCGTGTCCATCGGTCCATCGGCCAGCAGGCGCTTGCCGAGATCCTTGAGGCCGGTGCCGGCGTCGAAGATCAGCAGATCATCGCCGCAGCGCACCTCCAGGCACGACGTGTTGCCGCCATAGCGCACCATATCCGGCCCGGGACACGCGATGCTGCCGCGCACGCCCCAGAAGCGTACGTAGAACTGGTCCGAATCCGACAACTCTCCCGCTCCGGTTCCTAGAACGAGATTGATTCGCCGTATAACTTACCGCATGAAGCCTACAAGTCGAAAGGATTAGCCCACTGTGACGGCCATCACGTGGCGGCGACCCGCTAGGGCATTATCCGATCACTTGGAATCGGTTCCAGCCCACGCCCCCACCCGGCCACCCACGGAATCGTATGCTATGGGTGGCCGGGTGGGGGCGTGGGCTGGTTCAGCCTGAACGGACAATGCGCTAGCGATCGCGCCGGCTCGCGCCCACCCCTTCGGCCGCCCGCCAGTTCATGGGCGGGCGACCGAAGGATCGTGGTGGGGGGTTAACGCAGCGGCTCAGGCGACGCTTTCACCATGCAGCCGGATGTCCAGGCCCTCGCGCTCGTCTTCCTCGCTGACCCTGAGCCCGATCACGCCCTTGATGATCAGCAGGATGATGATGCTTGCAATCGCGTCGTAGATGATGGTGACGGTGATGCCGTAGGCCTGGGTCAGCACCTGGCCGGGATTGCCCTCGATCAGGCCGGGGGTGCCGCCGACGGCCTCGACCGCGAAAACGCCCGTGAGCAGGGCGCCGACGATGCCGCCCAGCCCATGCACGGCGAAGACGTCGAGCGAATCGTCGTAGCCGAGCGCCCGTTTCAGGCCGGTCGCCCCCCAGTAGCAGACGACGCCGGCGACGGCGCCGAGGACAAGCGCGCCGATGGGGTCGACGTAGCCGGAGGCCGGGGTGATCGCCACCAGCCCGGCGATGGCGCCGCTGATGACGCCGAGCACGCTGGGTTTGCCCTTGACGATCCACTCGGCGAACATCCAGGCCAGCGCCGCCGCCGCGGTGGCGATCTGGGTCACCGCCATGGCCATGCCGGCGCTGCCGTTGGCGGCGACGGCGGAGCCGGCGTTGAAGCCGAACCAGCCCACCCACAGCAGCGACGCGCCGATCACGCTAAACGTCAGGTTATGGGGCGCGAGGCTCTCGGTGCCGTAGCCAACGCGCTTGCCGATGAGAAGGGCCGCCACGAGGCCGGCGACGCCGCAATTGATGTGCACCACGGTGCCGCCGGCGAAGTCGAGCACCCCCGGCTCGCCGAAGATGCCGCCGGCGCCGAGGAAGCCGCCGCCCCACACCCAGTGGGCGATCGGCGAGTAGACCAGCAACGACCACAGGCCGATGAACCACAACAGGGCGGAGAACTTCATGCGGTCGGCGACTGCCCCGGTGATCAGCGCCGCCGTGATGATGGCGAAGGTCACTTGGAAGGTCATGAACACCGACTCCGGGATGGTCCCGTTGAGCGTCTCGACCCCCATGCCATTGAGGAACAGTCGGTCCAGGCCGCCGATGATGGCGTTGCCCTCGGCGAAGGCCAGGCTATAGCCGGCGACCATCCACAGCACGGTCACCAGGCAGGTGATGGTGAAGCTCTGCATGACGGTGCCGAGCACGTTCTTCTTGCGCACCATGCCGCCATAGAACAGCGCAACGCCCGGAATCGTCATCATGAGCACCAGGGCCGTGGAGGTGAGCATCCAGGCGGTGTCGCCGCTGTCGAGCTTGGCCTGTGCCTCCTGGGCGACCGCTGGCGCCACCTGGGCGGCCATGGCGACCAAGCCGGCCGGTAGGCCGAGGCCGGCCACCGCCAGCCATCTTGGAGTTTGGGTTTTCATGCTGTCTTCCTTCTCTCGTCGCTATACGGCATCGGCGCCGGTTTCGCCGGTGCGGATGCGCACCGCCTGACCGATGTCGAGGACGAAGATCTTGCCGTCGCCGATGCGGCCGGTTCCGGCCGCCTTCTGGATGGCTTCGACCGCCCCCTCCGCCAGCTCGTCGGCCAGCACGACCTCGACCTTGACCTTGGGCAGGAAGTTCACCTCGTACTCCGCACCCCGATAGATCTCGGTATGGCCCTTCTGGCGCCCGAAACCCTTGACCTCGCTGACCGTGAGGCCCTGGACCCCCAGACCGGTCAGCGCGTCGCGGACCTCGTCCAACTTGAATGGTTTGATGATGGCCATTACCAGCTTCATGCGACTGGCCTCCTACCTCATGCACAGATTTCCCTGGACCAACCCTTTCAAGAACCGTGCCAACCGGCCGCGGCGCGGAAAACAAGAGTTCTTTCCGTGAGTTGGGAGACATGGCGCGGCGCATCGCCGGCCCCGCGGCCAGCGTTTTCGCACAATTCTTAGGCAATCGCTCAGGGTTGCCCAAGAATTAGGCATGCCTTCGACGCCGGCCACGCGGGCGAGGTGCCGCCTCGACTCACCGCATCGGCGCGGCGTTTCGCGGCAGGTGTTTTCGCGCTAGATAAAGGGCCGGGCGTAAAGCCGGGCCGGGGACCGGGAAGGCGATGGCGCAAATCGAGGCGGACGTGCTGGTGGTCGGCGGCGGGCTGGTCGGCACCACCCTGGCGGCGGCGCTGGGCGGGGCCGGCGTGGCGGTGGTGCTCGTGGAGCGTGCCGACCCGGCGGACCTTGCGGCGGTCGGGTTCGACGGGCGGGTCTCGGCGATCGCGCTCGGCTCGGCCAACCTGCTCGGCGCCATCGGGGTCTGGGAGCGGGTGGCGGAGGCGGAGCCGATCCGCGACATCCGGGTCTCGGATGGCGACGCCCGCGGTCGGGCCTCGCGGCTGTTCCTGCACTACGACCACCGCGAGCTCGGCGACCGGCCGTTCGGCTACATGGTCGAGAACCGGGTGCTGCGCGCGGCCCTCTACGCGCGGCTGGCCGAGCTGGGCGCCGTGCGCGTGCTGGCCCCGGTTGCCGTGGACGCGCTCGAGCGCGGGCCCAGGCGGGTCGAGGCGCGGCTGGCCGATGGGCGCCGGGTGGTGGCGCGGCTCGCGGTCGGCGCCGACGGGCGGCGCTCGGCGCTGCGCCGGCGGGCCGGCATCGGCGTCATCACCTGGCCCTATGCGCAGACCAGCATCGTCTGCACGGTCGCGCATCAGCGCCCGCACAACGGTGTCGCGCACGAGCATTTCCTTCCCGGCGGCCCGTTCGCGGTGCTGCCCATGACCGGCCGGCGCTCCGCCGTGGTGTGGACCGAGAGCAACCGCCTGGCGCCGCACATGCTGGCCCTCGGGGAGCCTGAGTTCGGCGGCGAGATGACGCGCCGGTTCGGCGACTCGCTGGGGCGGCTGCGCCCGGTCGGGCCGCGTTGGTCCTATCCCTTGAGCCTGCTGCACGCCGAGCGCTATATCGACCGGCGGCTGGCGTTGATCGGCGACGCGGCGCACGCCATCCACCCGATCGCCGGGCAGGGGCTCAACCTGGGCTTTCGCGACGTGGCCGCCCTGGCCGAGGCCGTGGTCGACGCCCGCAGGCTCGGCCTCGATATCGGCGAGGTCCCGGTGCTCCAGCGATATCAGCGCTGGCGGCGCTTCGACACCCTGCTCCTGGCGGCGGTCACCGACGGGCTCAACCGCCTGTTCTCCAACGACCTGACGCCGGTGCGCCTGATCCGTGACCTGGGCCTCGGCGCGGTCAACCGGGCGGCGCCCCTAAAGCGCTTCTTCACCCGTCACGCCATGGGCCTCGTTGGCGAGCTGCCGCGACTTGTGCGCGGCGAGCCGTTGTAGGATGCGGCGCGAGGGTTAGCTGCGGCCCGGCGGGTCGCGGCTCAAGTCCGGCTTTTGCTCAAATGGGCCTAACATCATGCCGGTGATCTTCATGGTGTTTCCGAGTGAAGGAGCTCGAAAACTTCATGGGCCATAAAGTATTTCGGTCGTTTGCCAACGTTCATATCTATTAATATATCTGCCTCGACTAGTTTCTGCACGTTGAGTGTAGCGCTTCTATGGGTGACACCCAAGACCTCCTGGGCACGAGGGATGGTTATTACCGGGTATTCAAACACCATATCAACAAGTTGAATTTGGAGGGCGGATGCGCGCGCCTGCTGTACCTTTTCACGGTATTTCGATTGTAAGTCTCGCAGCTTTTGAATTCGCGTAATCGTATCCTGACATTGTTCCTTTACACCATTGAGGAAAAATTCGAACCATTCAAGCCAAGCACCGTCTTTGCTAACGTTGTAAAGAGTGTCTATATATTTATTGTAATGTTTCTCGAAAAATGGGCTTAAGTAGAGAAGCGGTTGTGGCAATACGCCTTTATCGTACAATATCAAAGGAATAAGCAGACGACCAACCCGGCCGTTTCCATCCGGAAACGGATGTATGGTTTCGAACTGATAGTGGATCATTGCCGCCTGAACGAGTGGCGGTATTTGCGCATTGGATGGCGCATGAATGAATTTCTCAAATAAATCCAGCGTGTCTATTACTTCGTTCGGCGATGGCGGCACGAATCGCGCGGTACTGACTGTGTTTCCACCGATCCAGTTCTGGTCCCTGCGAAACTCACCAGGCGGGATGTTGGCCCCGCGACGCCGCGCACCAACACCCTGCAACAGTATCGCGTGTATCTCCCGTATTAGGCGAAGCGAAATCGGGATTTCTTTTACGCGTTCAATCGCAAATTCCAGGGCTCGAACATAATTGGAAACTTCTCTGGTGTCGGGCGGGCGAGCTCTCTCGTCCGCTCCAGCCTCGAATAGGAGCAAGTCCGACAGCGACGTTACGGTGCCCTCAATTCCCGATGAGGCAACTGCCTCCCTGCGCTGGAACGGGCGAATCAGGAGGTAAGGGTTGGTGAGCGATCTGCCAATGCCATTGAGTTCGCCCAAATGCAGGGATACCTCAGTGAGCTGTGGAAGAATCGGCTCTAGCTGAAGCGGTGGCGGCAGGGGTTGGGGGACGAAAGCCCAAGCGCCACCGATGGTCGGTACGACCTTACCGGACGGTGATTGGCGAAACTCATCTGGATCCATGCCAAACCTACACCAACTATCATTGGACGAAACGCAATGATATGTTCCTGCCAAATCGTATCATTTGAGTCGACGGGACACAATATATAGAACCCTCAAGGCCATATGTTGAAATGCAGCACTGGAGGCCTCGCGAATCCGTCCCGAACTTACGCCAAATATCAATCAGCAGAGGTAATGATACGTTTCGGCCCAAAAGTATAATTTTGGGTTCGATGAGATTGCAAGGAGCCTATATATCGCAAGCAAGGAGCTGATCGGCGGCTCAACATGCGCCTCCGCAACGGCGCCATGCCATGGGCCTCGTTGGCGAGCTGCCGCGCCTGGTTCGGGGGGAGTCGCTGTAGAAAGTGATCAGCGGTCAGCTATCAGCGATAAGCCCATTGCGATGTCTGACAGCTGAGCGCTGAAGGCTGAAAGCTGACCGCTGATCGCTACCGCTGCCGCCCGGGTGGGTCACGGCTGAGGCCGCGGTCGGCCAGGGCCTTGAGGTAGTCGCGCCACAGCTGGTCCTGGTCCTCGCCCAGTCGGCGCAGGTATTGCCAGGAGTAGATGCCGGTGTCATGCAGGTCGTCGAACTTGATCCTGACCGCGTAGTTACCTACCGGCTCGATCGCCATGATGCCGACGTGACGGCGGCCGGAGACGATCTGCTTCTGGTCGGGGCCGTGGCCCTGGACCTCGGCGGACGGGCTTTCGACCCGCAGGAACTCGGCCGGCAGGTGGAAGCTGCGGCCGTCGTCGAAGGTCACGGTGAGGGTTTTGTCGGCCTTCGAATAGCGCAGCTCGGTCGGCCAGTGCGGGGTGTCGAACGCCTGGCTGCTCACCTCGGCGATGTCCCGCGGTGCGTCCTCGGGCAAGGCTCG
>JBHICX010000128.1:0-6612 GCA_046759805.1 Kiloniellales bacterium
CGGCCAATGCCGAGCCGGACACGATCCGCAAGGAGTTCGGGGAGTCGGTCGAGGCCAACTCGGTGCACGGCTCCGACAGCCCCGAGACGGCGGCGTGGGAGGTCGCGTTCTTCTTCGGGGAGATCGAGATCGTGGGCTGAGGAGTGCCGCGCCCGCCGCCCTCAGGTCAGGAACGCCGCCATCAGGATCAACAGCAGGATCACCACGCCGGCCACGCTGAACCCCAACAGCTTCAGGAAGCCGTGCCAGGTCTTGACGTGGGGCTCGATATCGAAATCGGCGGGCATGATCTAGGTCTCCTCGGCGCGACGGCGTCGTTTCACGACCCGGCCAATAAAGGATTACCCAATCGCCTCGTCAAGGGGGCCGCGGCGACGGTGTTCAGATTTGCGGATTGATGAGCGCCGTAACGGGCGCCGCGGCGCCGTCGATCACGACTTGCCGGTCCACCACCCGGACCCGCCCGTCGGCGATCAGCCGCACCGCGAGCGGGTAGATGCGGTGCTCTTGCTTGAGCACCCGGGCGGCCAGGCTGTCGGCGCTGTCCCCTTCCTGCACCGGCACCGCCGCCTGGACGATGATCGGGCCGTCGTCCAATCCCGGGCGCACGAAATGCACGGTACATCCGGCGAAGCGCACCCCGGCCTCGAGCGCCCGACGATGCGTGTCGAGGCCCGGAAAGGCGGGCAACAGGGAGGGATGGATGTTGATGAGTCGATCCCACCAGCGGGTCACGAACGACTGGGTCAGCACGCGCATGAAGCCGGCCAGGCAGACCAGCTCGACGCTCGCCGCCTCGAGCGCGGTGGTCAGTGCCGCCTCGAACGCCTCGCGCCCGGCAAAGTCGTGGTGGTCGATCAGCTGCCGCGTCAAGCCGGCCCGTCGGGCTCGCTCCAAGCCCTCGACGCCGGGCCGGTTGGAGATCACCAGCACGATCTCCGCCGGGTAGGCGGGATCGAGGGCGGCGTCGATCAGCGCCTGCAGGTTGCTGCCGCGTCCCGAGATCAACACCCCCAGCTTCAGGCGGGCCACGCGGCCTCCATCCGGTGGATCACCACCGCCGGGCCGCCCACCGGGCGCGGCGCCACGCGACCGATGCGGGTGACCGTCTCGCCGGCGCGCGCCAGCGCCGCCGCTGCCGGCTCGGCGGCCTCCTCGGCGACCACCGCCACCATGCCGATGCCGCAGTTGAAGGTGCGGGCGAGCTCCGCCGCCGGCACGGCGCCGGTCTCGGCGAGCCAGCGGACCACCGCGGGCAGGTCCCAGCGGTCCGCTTCCAACTCGGCGGCAAGATCAGCGGGCAAGGCGCGCGGCAGGTTGTCAATGAGCCCGCCGCCGGTGATGTGGGCCAATCCGCGAATGCCCAGGGGGAGAGCCTCCAGCACAGACCGGACGTAGATGCGGGTCGGCGTCAGCAAGGCCTGGCCCAAGGCCGTGTCCGGCGCGAAGGGGGCCGGGGCGGCGTAGTCGAGCCCCTGCTCCTCGACGATGCGCCGCACCAGCGAGAAGCCGTTGGCATGGAGGCCGGAAGAGGCAAGCCCGAGGATGGCGTCGCCGACGGCAACCTGGCTTGAGTCCAGGACCCGCCTGCGCTCCACCGCACCGACGGCGAAACCGGCGAGATCGTACTCGCCTTCGCCGTACATGCCCGGCATCTCCGCCGTCTCGCCGCCGATCAGCGCGCAGCCGGCCTGGCGGCAGCCCTCGGCGATGCCGGACATGACGGCCTCGGCCTGGGCGACGTCGAGGCGGCCGCAGGCGAAGTAGTCGAGGAAGAACAGGGGTTCGGCGCCGGCGGTCAGCACGTCGTTGACGCACATGGCGACGAGGTCGATGCCCACGCTATCGTGGCGGCCCACGGCCTGGGCGATCTTCAGCTTGGTGCCGACGCCGTCGCCGGCGGACACCAGGAGCGGATCGCGGAACCCGGCGGCCTTCGGGTCGAATAGCGCCGCGAAGCCGCCGAGGCCTCCGGCGACGCCCGGCCGCGAGGTGCGCCGGGCCAGGCGTTTGATCGAATCGACCAGCTTGTGGCCGGCGTCGATATCGACACCGGCCTCTTTGTAGCGGCTGCTCGCTATGGTTTCCTGGCTCCGCTTGCAGTACAAAGACGCGGACGCATCGGCCCCGACTTGGGGAAAGGGCCGGGACGAAGATACTTTATCCGGGACGCTTTTCAATGGTCGTCGGGCGTCCGTGCCGCGCCGCCACGGTACTGCTGTTCTTGGTGCTGCCGAGCTTCGCCTGGGGGGTCGCCGGCACCGACGAGGACGACCTGTTCACCGTCGCCGGGGTCAAGGTCGACGCGACCGCGGACACCGCCGCGGCGGCGCGCGACGTGGCCCTGGCCGAGGGCCAGGAGCGGGCGCTGGCGATCCTGTTTCGCCGCCTCACCCTGCGCCGCGACCACGCGCGGCTGCCGACCCCGTCGAGGCAGCGAGTCGCCGAGCTGGTGCGGGCCCTCGAGATCGCCGAGGAACGCACCTCGGCGGTGCGCTACCTGGCGGAGATCACGGTCCGATTCAAGCCGGCGGAGGTGCGCTTGGCGCTGCGGCTGGCGGGTTTGCGCTTCGCCGAGACCGTGCGCCGGCCGGAGCTGGTGCTGCCGGTCTATCTGGTCGCCGGCACGCCGCTGTTGTGGGACGAGCCCAATCCCTGGAAGGCCGCCTGGTCGGCGCATCCGGCCGGCGGCGGCCTGGTGACCTTGGCCGTTCCGATCGGCGATCTGTCCGACATGTCCGACATCAGCGCCGAGCAGGCGATCGCACAAGACGCCACGCGACTGGACGCGATCGCGCGGCGCTATGGCGCCGCCAGCACCATGGTCGCCATCGCGTCGCTGGCCATGGATCCCGGCGCCGGCAAGCCCGTGCTCACCGTTGTCGCCCGCCGCCACGACAGGCACGCCGGCGGGCGCACCATATTCGAGCGCCGCTTCCCGGCCGGGGGCGAGACCATCGACCACCTGCTCGCCCGCGCGGTCGAGGCGGTGGCGAGCCACGTGGAGGAAGAGTGGAAGCGCGACAACGTGCTGCGCTTCGACCTCAGGGGCCGGGTGCAGGTGTCGGTGCCGGTGAGCGGCATCGAGGAGTGGATCGAGGTGCGCCGGCGCCTGGACCGGGTTCCCGCCATCCGGCGCACGGTGCTGCGGGCGCTTGATCGCAACCGAGCCTGGCTGTTGCTCGACTATGTCGGCGAGCTACGGCAGCTGAGGCTGGCGCTGGCCCAGCACGACCTGGAGCTGACGCAGGACCTCGGCTCCTCGATCCTGCGGCTGCGCCGGGCGCCGCCGCGCGAGTCCGCCGACGCGGCCGGGAGCACGCCCCTGCCACCCCCGGGGCCGCCGCCCCAGGGCCCCTTGGTCCAGCCCCCCCAGTGACCTGGCGGCACGTCAACCTGCTGGTGGTAAATCTGATTACGCTTGGCCGGCTGCTGGCGGTGCCGGTGGCGGTGTGGCTGATCCTGTCGGACCGGATGGCCTTCGCGTTCTGGCTGTTCGTCGCCGCAGGCGTGTCGGACGCGCTCGACGGCTTCATCGCCCGACAGTTCGACGCCCGCACGACGCTCGGTGGTTATCTGGACACGATCGCGGACAAGTCGCTTCTGGTCAGCGTTTACATCACCCTCGGCGTCCAGGGTTACATCGCCGCCTGGTTGGTGATCCTGGTGGTGTTCCGCGACGCGCTCATCGTGTTCGGCGTGGTCCTGTCGCATCTCCTGTCGCATCCGGTGAGGATCGAGCCGCTGTTTATCAGCAAGGTGAATACGGTGGCGCAGTTCGTGCTGGCGGCGGCGGTCATGGCCCGTGCCGGACTGAACATCGACCCACCCGGGTTGGCGGTTGCCCTGGTCTTGCTGGTGGCGATCACCACCCTGGGGTCGGGCGCGGCGTACCTCGTGCGCTGGGGCCGGGTGGCGGCCGAGACCGAGGGGGAGCCGCGATGACGGCGGGACGCCAGGCGCTGGTTTGGCTGGCCGGCCTGGTGGTGGTACTGGCCGGCATCTACGTGCTCAGCGACATCATGCTGCCGTTCGTGGCCGGGATGGCGGTCGCCTATTTCCTGGATCCGGTGGTCGACCGGGTCGAGAGCTGGGGCGCCTCGCGCACCCTCGCCACCAGCCTGGTCACCGCTCTGTTCTTTCTCCTGGTCATCGTGCTGCTGATCCTGTTGCTGCCGCTGCTGCAGGATCAGGTGGTCACGTTCGCCGACAAGCTGCCGGAATACATGCGCCGGCTTGCCGGTCTCATTGAGCCCATCCGGGGCACCCTAGCGCCGCTCATCGAGCGCATTCAGTCGCACCTGCCGCCGGAGGAGGTCGAGCGCCTGCGCGGTGCGCTGGGCGGCTATGCCGCCCAGGCGGTGCAGTGGCTGGTGGCCCTGGCGCGCGATCTACTGAGCCGAGGTGCCGCGATCCTCGGCCTGATCTCGCTCATCGTCATCACGCCGGTGGTGGCCTTCTACCTGTTGCGCGACTGGGATCGCCTGGTCGCCAAGGTCGACGGCTGGCTGCCGCGCGCCCATGCCGAGACCATCCGCGAGCAGATGCGGCGCATCGACGAGACGCTGGCCGGCTTCGTGCGCGGCCAGGCGACGGTCTGCCTCATACTCGGCGCCTTCTACGGGGTCGGGCTGACCCTGGTGGGGCTGGACTTCGGCCTGATCCTGGGCTTGGCCACCGGCGTCGTCTCCTTCATCCCCATCTTCGGCATGTTGCTCGGCGTGGTCACCGGCGTCGCCATGGCGCTGGCACAGTTCTCCTTCGACCTGGTGCGTGTGGGGCTGGTGCTCGGCGTGTTCGTGCTGGGCCAGATCATCGAAGGCAACTTCCTCACCCCGAGGATCGTCGGGCATCGGATCGGCCTGCATCCGGTGTGGGTGGTGTTTGCGCTCCTGGCCGGCGGCACGCTGTTCGGTTTCGTCGGCCTGCTGCTGGCGGTGCCGGCCGCCGCCGTGATCGGCGTCCTGGTCCGCTTTGCGCTCACCCGCTATCTGGCGGGCCAGCTCTACCTGGGTGCCGGCGCCAACCCAACCGAACCCCGATCCGACGACGAGACATGAGCCGGCCGGCGCAGCTGCCGCTGCCGCTCGGGCATCGTCCGGCGCTGGGCCACGACGATTTCCTGGTGGCGCCCTGCAACCGGGCCGCGGTGGCCTGGCTCGACCGCTGGCCCCGCTGGCCGGCGCCGGCGCTCACGCTCCATGGCCCGCCCGGCTGCGGCAAGACCCATCTGGCCCATGTCTGGCGGGCGCGCTCGGCGGCTCGGCTGTTGCGGCCGCCGATGCTGGCCGGCGCCGAGGCGCCGGCGCTGATTGCCAGCGGCCGGGCCTGCGTGATCGACGACGACGGCGAGGCCGGCGGCGACTGGCCGCGCCGTGTCGACGAGCACGCGCTGTTGCACCTCTACAACCTGTTGGCCGAAATGGGCGGGCATCTGCTGCTGGTCGCGGCCACGCCGCCGGCGCGCTGGCGGCTGAAACTGGCGGATCTCGGCTCCCGGCTCACCGCCGCCCCCGCCGTCGCCATGGGTCCGCCCGACGGCGAGGTGATCGCGGCGGTGCTGGTCAAGCTGTTCGCCGATCGGCAGCTACCGGTCGGCACCGAGGTGGTCGCCTATCTGCAGACCCGCCTCGAGCGTTCGTTCGACGCCGCCCGCCGGGCGGTGGCGGCCCTGGACCGGGCCTCCCTGGCGGCGCGGCGGCGGGTCACCGTGCCGCTGGTCCGCGAGGTACTGGCATCGCTTGACGACAACATCCGAGGGAGGGAGTGATGGACCTGGGAATCGCCGGTAGGAAGGCGCTGGTATGTGCCGCCAGCAAGGGCCTGGGCAAGGCGTGCGCCACCTCGCTGGCAGGCGAAGGGGTGTCGATTACACTCAACGCCCGCGGCGAGGAGCTGCTGGAGCAGGCGGCCGAGGAGATCCGCCAGGCCACCGGGGCCGAGGTCACCACCGTGGTCGCCGACATCACCACCGAAGAGGGCCGTGCCGCGGCGCTCGCCGCCTGTCCCGATCCGGACATCCTGGTCAACAACGCCGGCGGGCCGCCGCCGGGAGATTTCCGCGACTGGGACCGCCAGGTGTGGATCGCGGCGTTGACCGCCAACATGTTGACGCCGATCGAGCTGATCAAGGCGACCCTCGATGCCATGATCGAGCGGCGCTTCGGGCGGATCGTGAATATCACCTCGAGCGCGGTCAAGGCGCCGATCGAGGTCCTCGGCCTGTCGAACGGCGCCCGCTCGGGCCTCACCGGGTTCATCGCCGGCGTCGCCCGCAAGACGGTGGCCCACAACGTCACCATCAACAACCTGCTGCCCGGCAGCTTCGACACCGACCGCATGCGGGCCGGGGTTCGCTTCACCGCCGAGCAGCAGGGGCAGGACTTCGACCGGCTGTTCGAGGCGGGAAAGCGCGCCATCCCAGCCGGGCGATACGGTGACCCGGCGGAGTTCGGCGAATATTGCGCCTATATCTGCAGCGCCCAGGCCGCCTACCTCACCGGCCAGAACCTGTTGATCGACGGCGGCGCCTATCCGGGAACCTTCTAGCGCGATGGCCGATCACGTGGAATCGGTTCCAGCCCACGCCCCCACCCGGCCACCCACGGGATC
>JBHICX010000129.1:0-6596 GCA_046759805.1 Kiloniellales bacterium
GGTCCGCGAACACGTCACCCCCACCGTTGAAGAAATCCGCTTCCCTTCCGTGAGGTCGAGCAAGGCCAGTTAGCAAACCGGCATCCGCTTATCGGCCGACGACCTTCCAAACGCCGTCTCGATCGCGGCATGCGATCGAGCGATAGGTCGATGCCCCGCCCTTGGCGAGAATGACTGACTCCCGGTATTCACGGCAGAAGTAGCCGCCACGCGCCCGGAACGTCCTGAGCGGGGTGACGGCGCCCGAATTGCCGCTGACCACTCGGGTCCAATACCGCGTGGTGTTGCTGCGGGCGCGCTCCAAGGCCTGCTGGACGGTGCGTTCGGCAAGGCGCACGTCGTTGGCATCGAGTCTCTGGTACCGCTGCGCGGGCACGAAAGTTCGGACGTCCTCGGCCATCGCCGCGGACAACCACAGCGCCATTGCCAAACCCATGGTGACCATGGCCCGTAGCGAAAGGGCCGATTGGGCCGAGATAAATGCGGCCGGTCTCATTGCCAGCCGGGTCATGTCACGAGTTTTGTGTCAGCAGGGAAGGGTTGCTGACTCTCTGGCAATAGTTTTTGCAGGATCCACAAATGCCCGCTTTCCCTTGTAGGTCTAACGCGGCAGCAGGGCGGGGCAGCGGCAAAGAAAACGATCAAAAGTGGAAGAACGGCAAGCGCTAAGGGCAGTACTGCCCACAACGATACGTGGATTAGTCTATGGAACATCCCGCAGCCCCCCTCGCGTGGCGTCTCGCCGGTGCCGCACCGGATCAACGCGCCAAGCTGCGGGTAATCTATTTACGCAACGGGACCGTGTCTGTGACCTGTGTCACAGCCTCGACAAGAAAGCGGACTCATAAAGGTAGCCTTGGTTGGGCTTTGCCCAGCGTCGCCGATGTCCGCTTAATACGGTGTAGCACCGATGAGCGTATGAAGTGACTCCTTTGGCGATTGAACTAAACCGTTCTCGCGGTATGGGAGTGTGATTTCGGCAGGAGCGTCCTGTCTGGCAGGATTGTGGTTTTCGAGACTGCAACCCAACAGACAGGGGCTTTCCGAAGAGCCGGATGAGCCCACTTCGCCGTCGCATGACCTTCCTCCGCCCGCCGACCCGCCTGCGGGCCGTAGCCCTTCGGCGGGCGAAGGCCCGTCCTCCGCAGCAGCGGCGCTGCCGCTGCGGAGGGTGGAAGCGGGCTTCCAGCCTTCGCAGCCGAAGCGGCTGCTCCTGCCTGCGCGAAGCCGGAGCTTCGCTTCGGCGAAGGCAGGTCGGCGGAGTAGGCTCGCGAAGGCGGGTCGAGGACATGACGATCCGCAATCTGTCGCCGGCGACGCAACGATCCCACCTTCATGCGGTCAAGAGGTTCATCCAGAGGGCCGATTGGGCGGAGAGGCACGCGGCCGGTCTCATTGCCAGCCGCTTTTGATTGCGGCCGCTTCCTCTTCCGTGGTCAGATCAGGTCCGACCTGCTCCACGCCAGCGCCAAACGGCGATCCGGTCCGGCTGGCGCGTGGCGCGATATCGTTAACGGTTTCTGGAATGTCTTGGACCGGACGGGGCGCCGCGGTCCCAGGACTGGCTCCGGTAGTCCGCGGGGCGGCGTTGTCGTCTCCACCGCCGCCGCCACCGGAGCCGGCATAGGCAGGTTGACTGAGGGTCAGTACGGCCGGTGCCAAATAGGCGATGGAGAGGCACAGGCCCAACCGGGCGAGCGCCTCGCGGCGCGAGAGCTCGACAGCCGGCGTGGTGGATTTGGTAATGCGTTTCTTATCCACGAATGCTTCGCCTCGCATAACTCTATTTAGCGCATATTTCTAAGATATTATAAACAGATATCATTTAAAATTGGTCTGGAATTTGAGAGTTAATTGAATAAAATTTTAGATAATTTAATCTTTCATTCGTGAAATCCTTGGTTTCCGGAGGCGCTAACGAAAATAACCACCCCGGCTTTCCGCGCCTTATGGAAAGACAACTTTCGCGACGTTGGCGCCGTCGCCACCGTTGTTGTTGTGAACGATGTAACCATCGGCGAAGTAAGTGTGATTTCCATCAAACAGGAGGTCGTACAGCGGTGTCGCGGGATCGGCCTGGCACGAACGCAATCGCATCAGAGGCTCGAAAACGAGGCCGGTGTCGCCGGCCGCGGCCAGCGCCAGCTGGCCGGATACGGCCGCGGTTTCGGTCGCGCGACGCAAGGCAAAGGCATCCCCGAGAACCAGGGGCCCGACCTTGAGGTCGGCAACCTGCGCCGCCGCCTCGCGATCGATGGCTTTCCAGCCAACCGGCGTCATGAACGGTTGCTCGGCGGTGACGAAATACCGGCCGCCATTAAGCGCATATAGCCTGCGCTTGCCGAGGCGTGGCCGTTGCATGCCGACGACCCGGTTGGCCTGGCCATGACCGCCACTCACCTTGGCGCCGACGGCCACCTGCTCGACCGGCTTCACGCTGCCGTCCGCCATCAGGATCATGGTTCCAGCGACAAGGCAGTACCCGACCGGCACATCTTCGGCACAGGCCCCTGCACGACGGACTCACCCGACGACGGGTCCGCGGGTCGCTTTCCTAGCCTATCAGATACAACTCCGGGCGATGCCGGATTCTTCCGCCGCTTCGCAAAGTTTTTGCAGGCGTTGGCACGGCCACGTGGCCGGCGCGGCGGATTTGGCGAGGGCGCGCGGCGATTGTTTCAGGAACGAATTCGGGAATGAATCGCCGTGTCGGGTGTTATTGTGTTATATAGTAGATAAAAGAACGAAATGAGGGTGGATGCATCCGCGGGGCGGGGTGCGTCCGGTCCGCGAATAACTTTTGCAGGGGGGCGCTGTATCGGCGTGAGCCAGGGGGCGGACGAGGTCATTCGGGGGAAATTGGAGGCTTTGCTTCCACGCCTGCGACGATTCGCATACGGATTGACCGGCTCCATGGACGAGGGCGACGATTTGGTCCAGGCCACGTACGAACGCGCCATCGGCAGCCTCGACAAGTGGCAGCCGGGAACCAGGCTCGACAGCTGGATGTTTCGTATCGCCCAGAACCTGCGGTGCAACCAGCTTCGCAGCGCCCGCACCCGCAGCCGCCATCTGCGGCCGATCGCAACCGACGATCAAGCCAACTGCGACGGGGTTCAGGCGATGGAGTCCAGATTGTCACTGGACGCGGTACGGCGATTCCTCAGTTACCTTCCCGACGACCAGAGGACGGTGCTTCTCCTGGTTTGCGTGGAGGGCATGTCCTACCAGGAGGTCTCCGACACCCTCGACCTGCCGATCGGCACCGTGACCAGCCGTCTGGCACGGGCCCGCATCCGCCTGCGCGAATACATGAACGGTGAAGCGTCGGAACCGCCGACGCTATTAGGGAAGGTGCAGCCATGAAGTCGGAGATAGCCCTCGAGACACTGATGGCGTACGTCGACGGCGAGCTCGATGCCGAGGCGACGGCGCGGGTCGAGGCGTATCTGAGGGGATCGCCGGAGGGCAGGGAGACCGTCCGCGATCTCAGGGAAGGCACTTCGCTGGTCCACACCGCTTACAACGAAGCCCTGGAACGGCCGGTTCCGGAGGCGCTGGGGCGGGCCATCAACGACGCCTTCGCGGACCGCGCCGCGCGCCCTGCGGCACCGGCAGCCGGGGCGCCGCGCATGCCCGCGCCCGGCCGGGTCGCGATGGTGGTCGGCGCTTGCCTGGCGTTCCTCGTCGTCGGCGCCGGCGGCGCGTATCTTGCGTCCAGTCTGTTGGTCGACCGCGAGATCGCCCGCCTGGAGGCGGCCCGGACCGCGGACCGCAGGATGGTGGAGGCGGTGGTCAACGAGGTGCTGGAGAAGCAGCTGAGCGGCGTCACCGTGGCCTGGCAAAGCGCCGAGAGCGGCAGCCACGGGTCGGTGACGCCGGTCCGGACGTTCAAAAGCGTCGGCGGCCAGTGGTGCCGCGAGTACCTGTGGACCACGATCGCCGGCGCCCGCAAGGAGCGCCGCCGCGCCATCGCCTGCCGGGAGCCGGACGGCATCTGGCAGAAGCGCGTGGAGATGTTGAGCGACAGCTGACGGCGCCGTCAGAGGATCGGCCCACCGCGCGCGCCGGGACCGGCCTTTACCTCTGTGCTTGCACCACCCCCTCGAGTGGGCTTGACGCCTTGGCGTAAAGCCGGCGCGGGATGCGCCCGGCCTCATAAGCCAGGCGGCCGGCCTTAATCGCTTGGCCCATGGCGGTGGCCATCTTCACCGGGTCGCGGGCGCCGGCGATTGCGCTGTTCATGAGCACGCCGTCGCAGCCGAGCTCCATGGCGATGGCGGCGTCGGAGGCGGTGCCGACGCCGGCATCGACGATCACCGGCACCAGGACCGTCTCGCGGATGATCTGAAGGTTGTACGGGTTGCGGATGCCCATGCCTGAGCCGATCGGCGCGCCGAGCGGCATCACCGCAGGGCAGCCCAGGTCCTCGAGCTTCTTGGCGGTAATCGGATCGTCGTTGCAGTAGGGCAGCACCACGAAGCCGTCTTCGATCAGCTCCTGCGCCGCCTTCAAGAGGTGCTCCACGTCCGGGAACAGGGTTTCGTCGTCGCCGATCACCTCGAGCTTGATCCAGTCGGTGTCCAGCGCCTCGCGCGCCAGTCGCGCCGTCAGCACGGCGTCGCGCGCGGTGTAGCAGCCGGCGGTGTTGGGCAGGACCTGGTATCGGCCGGCGAGCAGGTCGTACAGGTTCTCACCGCCGCTCACCGGGCTCACCCGTCGGATTGACACGGTCACCACCTCGGCGCCCGAGGCGGCGATGGCGTCCAGCATCACCTGCTGGTTTGGATAGCCCGAGCTGCCGATGAACAGCCGCGAGTCGAACGACCTTCCGGCGATGGTCAATTTCCCGCTCTGCTTAGCGCTCATGGCTCAGTCCCTTACGCCAATCATACCGAGCTGGTCCACGCATTCCACCCATGCCGCCGGGCCGGCGCGCGGGCTAGCCGCCGGCCATCGGCTGCACGATCTCCACCACGTCGCCAGGCTCAGGCACGGTGCCGTCCCAACCGGCGCGCGGCACCACCTGATCATTGATGGCGACGGCGACGCCGCGGCGCTCGGGCCCGATGCCCATCTCGGCGATGAGCGCGCGCAAGCTCTGTCCCTTGAACGGCCGCCTCTCGCCGTTCACGGTGATCGAGGGCGCCCGGCTCACGGCGCCGCCTCCGCGCCGGCGGCAGCGAAGCGTCCGGGACCGAACGGACGCGCGTACGCCGGCATCTCGCCGCTCAGGATCAGCTCGCCCACCGCTTGGGCCGTGAGCGGGCCGAGCAGGATGCCGTTGCGGTGGTGGCCGGTGGCGAACACCAGGCCCGGCACCGATGATTGACCCAGGATCGGCGCGTCGTCGCGGCTGGTGGGCCTGAGCCCGGCCCAGCTCTCGACCAGGGGCAAATCGTAGATGCCGGGCACGACCTCCCAGGCATGGCGCAGCACGTCCATCAGGCCGCCCCCGGTCAGGCTGGTGTCGAAGCCCGCCTCCTCGACGGTGGCGCCGCAGATGAGGCGGCCGTCGCGGCGCGGCACCAGGTAGACGTTCGGTCCCCAGACCACGCGCTCGATGAGCGGCGCCGCCCGGTCCATCATCAGCGCCAGCGTCTGGCCCTTGACCGGGCGCACCGGCGGGCGCACCTCTGCCGGCAGACCCGGCAGGTCGCGGGACCAGGCGCCGGCGGCGACCACCACGGTGTCGGAGCCGAGCTCGGCATCGCCGGCACGCACGCCGCTGACCCGCCCGCCGGCGACCACGACCTCCGTGACCTCGGTATGCTCCTTGAGCGTGCCGCCGGCGCGCACCAGCGCGGCCCGAAGCGCCAGCGCCACCTTGCGGTTATCGACCTGATGGTCGTGCGGGCTCAGGATCGCCGCGGTGACCTCGCGGGCCAGGTGCGGCTCGCACTCGCGCGCGGCGTAGCCGGAGAGCCACTCGGTCTCGAGCCCGAGGCCCTGTTGGAAGTCGTACTGGAAACGCAGTCGTTCGGCGTCGTCCCGGTCCAGGGCCACGACGATCGTGCCTTCGCTCCGGTAATCGACCTCGATGCCGCTGGCCGCCTCGAGCTCGGCGACAAACTCGGGCCACAGCGCGTGCCCCTCCAACACGAGCCGGATCAGGCGCTCCTCGGCGGGCTCCGCCTCGGCCCGCGGCGCCAGCATGCCGGCCGACGCCCAGGTGGCGCCCGAGCCGGCCTGGCCGCGCTCCAAGACCGTGACCGGATGGCCGGCCCGCGCCAGGTACCAGCCAATGCCGAGCCCGCAAATGCCGCCGCCGACGATGATCGTCATGCGCCGGCCCGGGCCGCGATCGAAAATGACAACACCGACCGGTCTCCCTTGGGGGAGACGTCACGAAACCCAATGCCGATGCGGAGTCTGATGACGGCTCCCTACGCTGGTCTCAACCAGATCAGGTTCGATGGGTCTCATCTCAGTCCCGTATCGCCCTTGAGGCGCCGGGACACCCCAGCCAAACTAAGACAAACCATGGGGACGGCGGCCCGATTTGTCAATCGTCGGCGCGCCTTGGAGCGCTATCCATTCAGGCGGCTCCAGCCCACTCCCCCGCCCGGCCACCCACGGGA
Source organism: Kiloniellales bacterium (assembly GCA_046759805.1). Lineage (GTDB taxonomy): Bacteria > Pseudomonadota > Alphaproteobacteria > JBHICX01 > JBHICX01 > JBHICX01. The sequence continues at coordinate 6,582 of JBHICX010000129.1, forward strand.
TCGCCTGCCTTCGCC
>JBHICX010000130.1:0-6579 GCA_046759805.1 Kiloniellales bacterium
AGGGCATTGTCCGTTCAGGCTGAACCAGCCCAGGCCTAGAGTGGGCTGGAGCCGCCGGAACGGATAACGCCCTAATAGGGTGCGTTCGGGCCGGCAAGAAAGGCTTCTTCCTCGGGCGTGCTCGTGCGGCCGAGGGTCTTGTTTCGGTGCGGGAACCGCCCGAAGCGCTCGATCACCCGCAGGTGGCGCTCGGCGTAGTCCAAACTCTTGGGTAGGTTCAACCGGCGGAACAACTCGACCGAACGGCGCTGCCGGGCCAGGGATTCGCTATGCTGAAACGGCATATAGAGAAACCGGCATTGCGCCGCCGACAAGCCGTGGTCGAAACCATCGGCGATGGCGCGCTCGGCGACCTCTGCCGCGGCATCGTCCGTGGCGAAGGCCCTGGCGGTGCCGCGAAACATGTTGCGCGGAAACTGATCGAGCAGAAGGATCAAGGCCAGCACCCCTTCCGGGCTTGACTGCCAATCGGCCAAGCCGCCGCCGGCGGCGCGTTCATAGTCGGCGCGAAAGCGCTCACCTATTTCCTGGTCGAAGGCCGCATCCGTTTCGAACCAGCGCGCCTCGGCCTCGAGCGCGAACCAGAAATCGAGAATCTCCGCGACCTGTGTCATGTCGTACCGCTCGGCTTGGGTCGGCGCCTGACCGCGCCATCGATCTCATGGGCGGGCTCCACGCGCAACTACGCGAGAGATAGAGCATTTTCCATTTGAGTGGAATCGCGCCAGCCCACGCCCCCACCCGGCCACCCCAAGCGTACGATGCCGTGGGTGGCCGGGTGGGGGCGTGGGCTGGTTCCGGTCAAACCGAAAATGCTCTAACGCACCAAGCAAGGGCTTTGAATGCCGGTTTCCCCCGTTGCACGCGGCGGGGCGGGTTGATAGCTTCCGCGCTCCCGCGGCTTCACGCAGCGATCAGGCGCCATGAAGATCAACGGTAACGCCATCCGTCCCGGCTATGTCATCGAGCTGCGCGGGCGCCTGTGGCGCGCGGTCCGGACCCAGCACACCCAGCCCGGCAAGGGCGGCGCCTATCTGCAGGTGGAGTTGAAGGACATCCGCGAGGGTACCAAGCTTAATGAGCGGTTCCGCTCGTCGCAATCGGTGGAGCGGGTGCGGCTCGACCAGCGGCGGCACCAGTTCCTGTACGCCGAGGGCGACATGTATACCTTCATGGACGCCGATTCCTACGAGCAGATCACCCTGCCCCGTGACGTCCTCGACGAATCGCAGGTGCCGTTCCTTCAGGAGGGGATGACGGTGCAGCTGGAGTTGTACGAGGGGGACGTGATCGGCGTGATGCTGCCGGACACGGTGGCGCTGCGGGTGGTCGAGGCCGATGCGGTGGTGAAGGGGCAAACCGCGTCGTCGTCCTTCAAGCCGGCGATCCTGGAGAACGGCGTTCGGGTCATGGTGCCGCCGCATATCGAGGCCGGCGGCCGGGTGGTGGTCAACACCGCGGACACCACCTACGTCGAGCGCGCCAAGGACTGATCCGGCGCCGCCGGCGTGGCGATCTCGGGATGACCACGCGCTCCGCCCTCATCAACGTCATGGCCGCCGCCGCCATGAAGGCGGGCAAGGCGTTGCTGCGTGACTTCGGCGAGGTCGAGCAGCTCCAGGTCTCGCGCAAGGGGCCGGCCGATTTCGTCTCCAAGGCGGACCTGAAGGCCGAGCGCATCGTGCGCCGGGAGTTGACCAAGGGGCGCCCCCATTACAGCTTGTTACTGGAGGAATCCGGCCTGGTGGAAGGCCGCGACAGCTCCAATCGCTGGATCGTTGACCCGCTGGACGGGACCGCCAACTTCCTGCACGGCCTGCCGCATTTCGCCATCTCGATCGGGCTCGAGCGCGACGGCCAGATGCATGCGGGCGTGGTCTACGAGCCGATTCACGACGAGTTGTTCTGGGCCGAGCGAGGTGCCGGCGCCTACCTCAACCAGCGCCGTCTGCGGGTCTCCGCCCGCGGCCAGCTGCGCGACGCGATCTTCGCCACCGGCACCCCGCCCAACGGCGCCCACGACCCGGAACGTCGGCGCGTTTTCCTCGACCGGCTGGACGCGGTGATGGCGGTGAGTGCCGGCGTGCGCCGCTGGGGGACCGCGTCGCTGGACCTCGCCTATGTGGCCGCCGGTCGTTTCGACGGCTTCTGGGAGGACGGGCTCGGACCCTGGGACATGGCGGCCGGGATCGTGCTGGTGCGCGAGGCCGGCGGTCTGGTCAGCGAGATCGACGGTGGCCCGCACATGCTGCACAGCGGCAGCATCCTCGCCGTCAACGACCGGCTGTACGAGCCCTTCGGCCAGATGTTGCGGCAATCCACTGGGCGGCCGGCCGGGCCATGAGTGTCCCTTGCTGCCGCCGGCAAACGGTCCGTCAAACCGGTTGTCGCGGGGGTGGGGGTTGGCTATGGTCCCGGCGTTGCGCGGTGCCGGTCCGATAGATCGGTTGATGACGCTCCGGCGGCCGACAATCCTTGATCCGATGAAACCGCCCAGCTCGATGAAAGCCGTGGGAGTGCCGATGCGAAGCTCGACGGCGCTCACCGGCGGCCGCCGCCTAGCCACCGCGATCGCGCTTGCCACGGGCCTGGCCGCGGCTTCGAGCCTGGCCCAGACCGGCTATGGCGGCGCCGGCGCCGGCCCGCCGGTCGAGGTCGATCTGAGCGTACTGGACAGCCTGGGCCAGACCCCTCCGACGCCGGGCCTCTTGCCCAGAGCCCTTCCGCGGTACGATCCGCCCGCCGCGCCGGCCGCCGCACCGGGCTCGCTGGTCAGCCGCCCAGTCGGGGCGCCGTCGGCGGCCGGCGCTGGCTTGGCGCCGCAGACCCGCCCGCTGCCGCCGCCGGGCCCGGAGGGGTTGAAACGCATGCAGCAGGCGATCAACGCATGGGCCTTGGGCGCCGCTGCGGCCGGCAGCCGAGTCGCCCCGGTGCCCGCCACCGCCGAGACGCCGACGCCGTCCCCCGGACCGGCCGTGCCGCCGCCGGCGCGGGTGGTCCCCCCCGCGGCCTCCGCCGAGCTGTTGATCACCGCCCCGCCGCGGCCGATGATTCCTGAATCGCCGGCGCCGCCGACCAGGCTGGCGCCGACCCCACAGGCGGCGCCAAGCGCGCCACAGCCGGTTACCTCAGCAAAGGCGCCGGCGGCGCCAGCCGCGTCCATCGCCCGCGGCCCACCGCCCGACACCGCCCCGTCGCCGCCACCGGCGCCTGCGTCGGCCACCGCGCCGGCCCCGCCGGGGGCGCCGCAGCCGCCGCAGCAGACCGCCGCCCGGTCGCCCGTCGCGCTGCCGCCAGGTACCTTTCGGGTCCACTTCGACGGGGAGTCCTCGGAGCTTGCGGAGGCCGCCAAGCCCGGGCTCGACGCCATCGCCGAGCGCCTGGCATCGGAGCCGAAGCTTCGGATACAATTGCAGGCGTTTGCCGAAGGCGACAAGGTGAACGCCGGCCAGGCGCGGCGGCTGTCCCTGTATCGCGCGCTTGCGGTGCGGTCCTACCTGATCGACAAAGGTATCCCCAGCGCGCGCATGTACGTGCGCGCCCTCGGCAGTGGATATGAGGAAGGGCCGGGCAACCGAGTCGATGTGGTCCTGGTCGAGCGATAGCGGCAACGGTCGACGACACCGGAAGTCGATCTTGGACCGACGCGACCGCCACCCTTGGGACGCCGCAGGGGCATATGGGCGATGACGCGCTTTGGGAATTACATCCTGCGCATGGTGGTGTTTCTACTGTTGGTCGGGGCCGGCATCTTCCTGCTCCGTGTAGAGTTGCAATTCGCCTTTTTTGCCAATCCATGGTTGAACGGGATCATCATTGGTGTGTTGTTTGCCGGCATCCTTTACATCTTTCGCAACGTCTTCATGCTGAAGCACGAGGTCGACTGGATCGAGGGGTACAAGAGGACCGAAGGAAGCCCGTCCTCGGGGCCGGAGCCGCGGCTGCTCGCCCCCATGGCCACCATGCTGGGGGAGCGCAAGGAACGAATCAGCCTGTCGACCCTGTCGATGCGCTCGCTGCTCGACGGCATCTCCTCGCGCCTCGCGGAAACCCGGGAATTCTCCCGCTACATGATCGGTCTGTTGGTGTTTCTGGGCCTCCTCGGCACCTTCTGGGGCCTGCTCAGGACCGTGGAGTCGGTGGGCGGGGTGATCGCCGATCTGGAAGTCGGCGCCGGCGGCGACATGGCGGCGATGTTCGGCGAACTCAAGGGCGGCCTGCAGGCGCCGCTTGCCGGCATGGGAACGGCCTTCAGCTCGTCGCTGTTCGGCCTGGCCGGCTCACTGATCCTCGGCTTCCTCGAGCTGACGGCGACCCAGGCGCAGAATCGTTTCTACAACGACCTCGAGGAATGGCTGTCGGGGTTGACGCGGCTGTCCAGCGGCAGCCTCGGCGTCGACGGCGAGCAACCGGTGCCGGCAGTGATCCAGGCGCTGTTGGAACAGACCGCGGAGAGCCTGGACGAGCTGCAGCGCATCATGGTGCGCGGTGAGGAGGGGCGCGCCGCCGGCAACAACAACTTGCTGCAACTGACCGAGCGCGTCGGCCTGGTGGCCGACCAGATGCGTGCCGAACAGGACCTGTTCCGTCGGCTGGCGGAATCCCAGAGGGAGTTGGTGCCGGCCTTGAACCGCCTGTCCGATGCCGCCGGCGAGGGTAGTTTCGGCATCGACGACGCGACCCGAAACCATCTGCGCAACATCGAGGTCTATTCGGCGCGGCTGCTCGAGGAACTGTCCAGCGGCCGCAACCAGGCGGTGCAGGAACTCCGCAAGGAGATCCGCCTGCTTGCCCGCACCATGGCGACCATCGGCAAGCAGGATTAGTGGGTTATCCGCCCATGTGGAATGGCTCCGGCCCGCGCCCCCGCCCGGCCACCCAACGATATTGTACGCTGTGGGTGCCCGCCCCGGCGGACGGGCCGGGGGTCGGGCGGGGGCGTGGGCCGGTTCCGCCTGAATGGATAATGCGGTAGCCGGCGCCCGGCGCCCGACTAGACCGACGGTTATCCGACATGGTCACCACATTCCGACGCGACCGCGCAACCTTCAACATCTGGCCGGGGTTCGTCGACGCGCTGGCCACCCTGTTGATGGTGATCATCTTCCTGATCATGATTTTCGCCGTGGCCCAGTTCTATCTCACCGATTTGTTGTCGGGCCGCGACGCCGCGCTCGAGCGCTTGAACGTGCAGGTCAACGAGCTGGCGGAGATGCTGAGCCTGCAGCAGTCGGCGAACGCGGAGCTCCGGGAAAGCTTCGCCCAGCTCAGCAGCGACCTTCGCGTTGCGCTCACCGAGCGCGACGATCTGGCGGCCGAGGTCTCGAGCCTGACCACCCGGCTGGACACGGCCGAGGCGGAAGCCGCGTTCACCCGGCAGCGGCTGGACGAGGCGCTCACCACCATTCGCGCCGACAAGGAGACGATCGAGCTGCAGCTCAACGAGATTGCCGCCCTGACGGCGGCGCAGGAGGCCCTGGAACGCCGCTTTCAGGAAGAGACCGGGCGGCTGGGGGCCGAGCTCGAGGCGGCCCGCGAGACGGTCGCGGCCGACAAGGAGACGATCCAGCTGCAGCTGCGCCAGATCGCCGCCCTAACCGCGGCGCGGGAGGCCCTGGAACGCCGCCTCGAGGAAGAGACCGGGCGGCTGGGGGCCGAGCTCGAGGCGGCTTCCAAGACGGTCGAGGCAGACAAGGAAACAATCCAGGTGCAGTTGCGCCAGATCGCCGCCCTGACCAGCGCCCGCGACGCGCTCATGGAACAGCTCGAGGCGATGTCCGAGAAGATGCGTTCGGCCTCACTGGCGCTCGACCAGGAGCGGGAGCTGAGCGCCAGCGCGGCGTCGCGGGTGGAATTCCTGAATCGCCAGATCGCCCAACTGCGCAAACAGATCGCCGCGCTCAACGAGGCCCTCGAGGCCTCCGAGGCCGAGAACATCGAGCAACAGGTGGAGATCGCCAATCTCGGCGCCCGGCTCAACGTGGCGCTGGCCAGCAAGGTGCAGGAGCTGGCCAAGTACCGCTCGGAGTTCTTCGGCCGGTTGCGCGAGGCGCTCGGCGACCGGCCCGAGATCCGTATCGTCGGCGATCGCTTCATCTTCCAGTCGGAGGTCCTGTTCGCCACCGCCTCGGACGAGCTCGGGCCCGACGGCCGCGAGCAGATGCACAAGCTGGCCGGCACGCTGGCGGAGATCGCCCCCGCCATCCCACCGGACATCGACTGGGTGCTGCAGGTCGAAGGCCACACCGACAGGCGGCCGATCCACAGCGCCCGGTTCCCGTCCAATTGGGAGCTGTCGACGGCGCGGGCGATCTCGGTGGTGAAGTTCCTGATTGACGCCGGCGTGCCGCCCGATCGCCTGGCCGCCGCCGGCTATGGCGAGTTCCAGCCGCTCGACTCGAAGGACGACGAGATCGCCTATCGCCGCAACCGCCGCATCGAGCTGAAGCTGACCCAGCCCCGGGGCGACTGAGCGCGCCGCCGCCTTGCGTAGAAAATGGGGTCGGACTGCCTTTTCGTGAATTTAGAGCATTTTCCATTTGAGTGGAATCGCGCCAGCCCACGCCCCCACCCGGCCAC
>JBHICX010000131.1:0-6556 GCA_046759805.1 Kiloniellales bacterium
CCTGGTTCAGCATCGCGGTGACCAGGTCGCGGCGCTCCCTGAACACGCGGTTGTGCTCGGCGATGAAGTCCTGCGGGCCGTTCAAGGCGGCGACCGCCGCCCATTGGCTGATGGTGGAGGTCGAAGTGGTCGACTGGGACTGGACCTTGTTCATCGCGTCGATGAGCTCGACCGCCCCGGCGGCGTAGCCCACCCGCCAGCCGGTCATACAGTAGGCCTTCGACAGCCCGTTCAGCGTCAGCGTGCGTTCAAAGAGCCGGGGCTCCACCTGGGCCATGGTGGCGAACTCGAACCCGTCGTAGACCACGTGCTCGTAGATGTCGTCGGCCATCACCCAGACCTGCGGGTGGCGCATCAGCACCGCGGCCAGCGCCTCGATCTCGCTGGCGGTGTAGGCGGCGCCGCTCGGGTTCGACGGGGAGTTCAGGATCAGCCACTTGGTGCGCGGCGTGATCGCCGCCTCCAGCGCCTCGGGCGTCAGCTTGAAGCCGTCCTCGGCCGGGCACTCGACGATCACCGGCTGGCCCTCGGCCAACAGCGTGATGTCCGGGTAGCTGACCCAATAGGGCGCCGGGATGATGACCTGGTCGCCGGGATTGAGGGTGGCGGTGAGCGCGTTGTAGATGGTTTGCTTGCCGCCGCAGCCCACGGTTATCTGCTGTGGCGTGTAGTCGAGGCCGTTTTCCCGCTTGAGCTTGGCGCAGATCGCCTCGCGCAAGGGCGCGATGCCGGCCACCGGGGCGTACTTGGTCTTGCCCTCGGCCAACGCTTGGCGGGCCGCCTCCTTGATGTGCTCCGGGGTGTCGAAGTCCGGTTCGCCGGCACCCAGCCCGATCACGTCCTCTCCGGCGGCCTTCATCTCCGCCGCCTTGGTGGAGACCGCGACGGTCGGCGACGGTTTGATGCGTGACGTGCGCTGGGCAATGAAGGCCATGGCTCAAGGCCGCCCCCGGGCAAGGCCGCGACGAACGGCCCAACCTACGCTGGGCCCGAACCGGGCGCAAGCCGACGGGGAACACGCCAGCCCGGCGCTTACGTCACACCCAGGCCGTCGGTGCTCCAGGCGTCGCGCAGGTGGCGTGGGCGGCGGCCGGGCGCCAGCAACACCACGTCGAAGCGCGGCGCCAGGCCGGCGAGCTGCGGCCTGCCGGCCAGGTACCACTGCAGGGCGCGGACGATACGGCGCCGTTGATAAGACGGCAGCGCCGCGGCGGCCGCCGCCAGGCTGGCCCGAGACTTCACCTCGACCACGGCAAGGGTGCCGCCGCGGCGGGCGATGATGTCGATCTCACCGACCGGCGTGCGCACCCCGCGGGCCAGGATGCGGTAGCCGCCGAGCCTGAGCCAGGCCGCGGCCACCGCCTCGGCGGCGCGGCCCCGGCGATAGGCGGCCCGGCGTAAGCCGTACCGGCGTGGCGCGGCCCCGGTCATCTACGCGCGGCCGTGAGCGCGAGCGCCCTAGCGTACACCCGGCGACGCGCCACGCCGGTGGTCGCGGCCACCTCGGCCGCGGCGTCGCGGAGGCTCATGCGATCCAGCGCCGCGGCGAGCAGCCGGTCGAGCGCCGCCTGGTCCGGTCCTACCTCGGGCGGCGGCCCGACCACCACCACCACCTCACCCTTGGGCGGGCCTGCCTCGGCGTAGGCGGCGGCGAGCCGATCGAGGCGGTCGCGGCGCACCTCCTCGAACAGCTTGGTGAGCTCGCGCGCCACCGTCGCCGGCCGCGGACCCAGGCGCTCGGCCATGTCGGCCAGCGCCGCCGCCAGCCGGCGCGGGGATTCGAGGAAAACGAGGCTCGCCGGCACCGGCGCCAGCTCCGCCAGCGCCTTCCGGCGCGCCGCCCGGCGGGCGGGCAGGAAGCCGGCGAACAGCACCCGGTCCACCGGCAGGCCGGACAGGATCAAGGCCGCCACCGGCGCCGCCGGCCCCGGCACCGCGGTCATCGGCAGGCCGGCGTCGATGGCGGCGCGCACCAGCCGGAAGCCCGGGTCGGACAGCACCGGGGTGCCGGCGTCGGAGACCAGCGCCACCGACTGGCCGCGCCGCAACCGCTCGATAAGCCCCGGACGCACCCGCTCCGCGTTGTGCTCGTGATAGGCGATCAGCGGTCCGTGTCGCTCGATCCCGTGCAGGCGCAACAGCTTGCCGGTGACCCGCCGGTCCTCGCAGGCGATCGCCTCGGCGCGGCCCAGCACGTCGAGCGCGCGCAGGGTGATGTCGGCGGCGTTGCCGATGGGGGTTGCGACCAGATAAAGCCCGCCGGGAAGAGCCGCCGCGTCCCCGCCGTGACGCCCGGACTCTTCCGCCGGCGGTTTACTTGCCGACCGGTGGCCGCTAGGTTCGGCCGATGGCGACCCCACGGCTTCGATTGGCTCTTTATCTGGTGGCTCAGCGGACATGGCTGCATGGCGCCGGTGGCCGAGAATGCGATGCGTCGTGGCCGCGGCGCCTGGCTGGCGGCGTGTCGCTTTTCGTCTTCGTGGTTCTGCTCACGGCCTGTCGCCTCGACACGTTAGTGAAGTCGCCGACCGCCGGCAAGGCGGGAGATCGGGCGGTCAACCTCATGTTGGCCATCGACGGGCCGCTGCCGCCGTCGCCGGGGCTGCCCACGGTGATCGAGGTCAGCCGGTCCCGGCTGCCGTCGTTCGGCGCCGATCATTTCGAGGACGAGCGGTCGCCCGAAAGGGCGCCGCCACCGCCGCCGGAGCCGGGGGCCGCTCCCACCGAGCCGCCCCCACGGCAGGCCACTCCGCCGCCGGCGCCGGCCGCACCGTCGTTGCCGCCGCTGTTCGAGCCGCCGGCCGCGCGTGCCGCGCCCTCGGGCATGCCCTATCGGGATCCGGCGAAAAGGCCGCGTGGAGCGAGCGCACGGGTGGCCCTGCTGCTGCCGCTCAGCGGGCCCAATCACGGGCTGGCCGAAGCCATGCTGAACGCGGCGCAGCTGGCCCTGTTCGATATTGCCGACGACAACCTGATCCTGCTGCCCTACGATACGCGAGGCTCGCCCGAGGGCGCCATGCAGGTGGCGCAACAAGCGGTGCAGGACGGCGTCGGGCTGATCCTCGGCCCGGTGTTCGCCACCTCGGCGCGGCGGGTAGCGCCGATCGCGCGCCGCGCCGGGCTCAACGTCATCAGCTTCTCCAACGACCGCTCGATCGCCGGCGACAACCTCTACGTGATGGGTTTCCTGCCGGGCGACCAAGTGGCGAGTGTGGTCGACTTCGCGCTGCGGCAAAGGCTCACCCGGTTCGCCGCCCTGGTGCCGAACACGCCCTACGGCAACACTGTCATCGCGACCTTGCAACGAGTGCTGGCGCTGTGGGGCGGCGAACTCTCCCGCATTACCTTCTACCAGCCGACCGACGAAGATATCGCCCCGATGGTGCGGGAACTGGCCGACTACGAGAACCGGGCCAAGGCGCTGGAGGAGCAGCGCCAGCTGCTTGGGGAGATGACCGACCCGATCTCGCAACAGGCGCTCAAGCACCTCGAGGGGTTGGAGACCATCGGCGACGTGGGCTTCGACGCGGTGTTGCTGTCTGAGGGTGGCGACCGGCTGAAGGCCATCGCCCCGCTGCTGCCCTATTACGACATCGACCCGGCGGTGGTCCGCTTCCTCGGCACCGCGCAGTGGGACGACCCGGACCTGGGGAACGAGCCGGCGTTGCTCGGCGGTTGGTTCGCGGCGCCGCCGGTGGACACCCGGGCCGACTTCATGCGGCGTTATAAGGAGATCTTCGGGGATGAGCCGCTGCGCTTGACCACGCTTGCCTACGACGCCACCGCGCTGGCCGCGGTGCTGGCACGCGCCGAAGGCGGACCCGACTTCAGCGCCCGGGCATTAACCGTGCCCGGCGGCTTCGCCGGGATTGACGGCATCTTCCGGTTCCTCCCCGATGGCGCGATCCAGCGCGGGCTCGCCATCATGCAGGTACGCAAGGACAGCCCAAAGGTGATTCGCCCGGCGCCTCAGTACTTCGACACCGTGGCAACCATCAACTGAGGGCTTGGTCAGCCAAGACCATCAGCGCCCGCGGCCGGCCCCGGGGGCAGGTTGACCGGCCGCCAGGAATCCGTACCGTAGCCGGACCGACGGTGCCGTCCGTATCGCACGAGGCGTCGCCGAGCTGTGCTGACTCAGTTTGAAAAAGCCGTTTAGAATTAGGGGGTTGACACGTGATTTATCGGTTGCGCCTTGTTAACCAGACTGGAAGAAATGTTGCGTACCATGCAATTCGCACTAGGAGAAATCGGGCAGATGTGCCACGATGTTGCCACATTGATGGCGGTTTGCGCGGCACAATGTCGCCGTCGTCACCGTGTTGATGCGGGGTAGGACATGCGAATAGGCCCAATGGGGCAAAAACGTCCTGCCGACGCGGTTGGGTGCGCCGTTAAGGTCGCGAAGATCGCGACAAGGGAGATCGTCGAGCTACCGGAGAAGAAATCTGGTCGCAGCCGGTCGGGGAAAGCGGGCGGGAAAGCTCGCGCCGAGAAGCTGACAGCGGAGGAACGCCGCGAGATCGCCGAGAGAGCGGCGGCGGCGCGGTGGAAATGATCGAAAATCAAAAACATAAAGCACCCCGTGTACATTTGCGGGAAAATGTGCAGAAGGTTTTGGCTGCTATCACTTATGTGATTGCCAAGGCAGAGGCTCGAAATACAAGAGTCTCTCAGTATGATATTTTAAAAACGATTTTTTTAGCGGACAAAGCCCACTTAAACGAGTATGGACGGCCCGTCACATTTGACAATTATGTAGCGATGAGGGCTGGTCCAGTGGCAAGCCTCTCATATGATTTTTTGAAAGAGAATGAAGCAAAGCTTAGAAAGCATCACATTCCGACAACTCCCTGGGACAGAGAATCCGGACCAAGTGGAAGGTACTACTACTCAAAGGCAAACCTAATTCCATATGAGGGTGTTCTTTCCGAAAGTGACAAGAACGCTCTCTCGAATGCATGGAATGTAGTAAAGAGCTTAACATTTGGGCAAATCAAACGGCTCACACACAACGATCCGGCGTATATTGAAGCATGGGAGCAAGATAAAAACAGAGGCTCTTTTAAGATGAGTTATGGAATGCTTTTCGATTCACCGGATTTTGAACAAGCGGAGGCGGTGGAATACCTGTCCAAGCATATGTAACATGCGCTATTGGAGAAATCGTAAGATTTAAATCAGCGCAAACTGGGTATCCGAAATTTCACCTGTGTATTCAAGATCCGACTGATGCACAAGCAGGGTGTTTTTTATTTATTAATTCTAAGTTTGGCTACGCCGGCGACCTTGTATTTTCAGACAATGAAATTCCATGTTTACCCCCATCTCCAACGGGGAAAAGCGCCATTAGTTGCTCCCAGATCGTGCGAGCGACTAGACGGCAGTTGAGGTTATTTAACTGCGAGAAGATGGGCGACATACCTGTGGATGTAGCAAGGAGACTGGAGGCTTTTGTCAAATCCGTCCCGACGCTGACACCGAATGAGCGCACGTTAGTGCTTTCGGGTCTGGCAACGATTAAATGAAATTAATGCTTATTAACGGAGATTAGTGAACTATAATAGGGGCATGAACAAGCTGCCCCTTACAAAGCGTGTCCAAATCCTCCACATGCTGGTTGAGGGTTCGTCTATGCGGTCAATCTCCCGCGTGGCGGACGTTTCCTTCAACACCGTCGTCAAGCTCCTTAAGGACGCCGGCATGGCATGTGCTGCATACCACGATGAGCATGTGCGGCGTGTTAAGGCAAAGCGGCTGCAATGCGATGAGATTTGGAGCTATTGCTACGCGAAGGCCAAGAACGTTCCGACTGCAAAGAGGGCGCCCAGCTATGCGGGCGATGTGTGGACCTGGACGGCCCTGGATGCCGACAACAAGCTGATCGTGTCGTGGCTTGTCGGTGGGCGCGATGCCGAATTCGCCAACGAGTTCATGCATGATACGGCGGACAGACTCGCCAACCGTGTCCAGCTAACTACGGATGGACATGGTGCCTATCTGGACGCTGTTGAGGGCGCTTTCGGGATCGACGTGGATTTCGCGCAGCTTGTGAAGCTGTACGGGACAGTCCCGACGGGACGGGATGCCGCAACCCGCTACAGTCCTCCCGTATGCGTTGGCGCGCGTGAAGAGAGGTTCCGGGGCGATCCTGATCCCGACTATGTCAGCACGTCGTATGCTGAGCGCCACAATCTCAGCATAAGGATGCATATGCGCCGCTTCACGCGGTTGACCAATGCGTTCTCTAAGAAGATCGAGAACCACTGTCACGCCCTGGCGCTGTATTTCATGTTCTACAATTTCGTTCGCATTCACATGTCGCTGAGGGTTACGCCCGCGATGGAAGCTGGCTTGACGGATCGCCTATGGGGAATGGAGGATATCGTCGCGCTGATCGACGCGCGGGAGCTAGCGCCCAGGAAGCGCGGTCCGTACAAGAAACGCAATTGGATTTCAAACTGACGCAGTACCCCCCGAGCGATCGACCGGAACACCGACAATGATGACCCCGCCGCCCAAGGTGCTGGTAACCAAGTTGGGCTTCGATGGCCAC
>JBHICX010000132.1:0-6553 GCA_046759805.1 Kiloniellales bacterium
TTCGCGCTGATCTGGCGCTCATGTACTTCCCGAGCATCGAGCCATCGAGCGGAAGCCTGGTCCGCTTCGAGATGACGCCGCTGCAGATTCGCAAGTTCCGATTGAATCGCCCGTCGAGAAAGGACGCCGAGTGGCTGCGACACACGCTCGATCGAGAAGGAAAGCGGTTTGGCACCCGCGTTAAGCTCGATGCGGACGATACCTTGACGCTCGGCTGGTAATGAGACGGCGGCCGCACCGGCGCTTTGACCTCGGCCTTAGTGGTGCCGAGAGTCCTTGACCGATCTCCGCCGACGACCGGGTGATCAGGGAGGCTCAGTCGCCCATGTACGTTTACGAGCACTACACCCAGGAGGCGCTGGACAAGGCCTATAACGCCCGCGCCACGGTGCCGAACTTCGAGGACGAGTTCCGGCGGTACCGGGACAAGACCACACGGGTGAAGCAGGCGCTGGGCGGCGAGTTCGACGTCGCCTACGGGGACGGCGAGGGTCAGGTGCTGGACGTCTTTCCCGCCAAGGCCAAAGGGACGCCGGTGAATCTGTTCATCCACGGCGGCTATTGGGCCGCGCTCACCAAGGAGGACTGCGGTTTCGTCGCCGAGGCGCTGGTGCCGGCGGGCGCCACCGTGGTGGTCAACTCCTACGCCCTGGCGCCGGCGGTGACGTTGGACGAGATCGTGCGTCAATGCCGCCAATGCCTGGCTTGGGTGCATGCGCATGCCGCCGAGTTCGGCGCCGACCCGAACCGAATCTACGTCTCCGGCCACAGCGCCGGCGGTCAGTTGATCGGAATGTTGATGGCCCCCGGCTGGCACCACCAGCACGACCTGCCGAGGGACGTGGTCAAGGGGGCCTGCGGCATCAGCGGCATCTACGACCTGCGGCCGATCCGGCACGCATACGTCAACGAGTGGCTGGACCTGAGCGAAGAGGACGTCCTGCGCTTGAGCCCGCTGTTTCAGATGCCCGATGCCGCCTGTCCGGTGATCGTGACCTGGGCCGAGAAAGACCCGAGCGCCTTCAGCGTACAGGGCCAGGCCTACGTCGATGCCCTGAGCGCCAAGGCGATCGAATGCCGGCACTTCGAGATGGGCGGCCACAATCACTTCACTATCGTCGAGGAGCTCGGCCAGGCGACGAGCCCCTTGTTCCAGGCGGTCAGATCGCAGATGGGCTTGTGAGATCGGGTGAGATTCGCCGGCGCGACACGGAAATCATGCCAAGGCCGGGTCATACCTTCGGAGCCTTTCGCGTCCGGTGGCTGCCGGCGTAGGGGCGGGTTTAAACCCGCCCATACCGAGATTCAATTAACCGCACTAAGTTTGAGACGATAGGTCAGGCACCGGCGGACTGGACTGCCTTGGTCACCCGCCTGATCTGGGCTGCGACCGAAATTCTCCGAACCGAAGTGATGTCGCATCTGCGATCCTCGAAGGCGTCCGTGTCCGGATGTTTCTTCTGCCAGTCCGCCATGACGGCATCACGTTCCCGTATCAGTTCCATGATCTGTGGGCGGAATAGACGCAGCATGGCGCTGATCCAAATGTTTACGGGCCAGGACGGCCAGGCCACATCCATCTCGAAACGGTCCAGCATCTTGATCACGTCGTCGGCCGTGTACCAGTTGTCGGCGGTGATCCATCGGTTGGTCGTGAACAGGCGGATGGGGAAACCGGCGTGGTTCATGGAGATGGCGATCAGGTGGCTGAGTTTGTCGTCACGCTCCTTCATAAAGGGAGCTTCGGATTGCTCCACCGGGTGGCAGTCCTCGGGCATGCCCTTTTCCCTTAAGAAGGTGTGGAAGTGGCCGTGCTCTCCTTCCCGGTGGGAGTGGTAGAAGTACTGGGAGTGCGTCTCCCGATCGTACACGTCGCCGGCGGGGTAGTGGTCGAACTCATAGAACGTGCCCTGCCCGCGCAGCACCTCCGCGACCACGTTGGTGTCGCTCTTCTTGAGCACGCGATAGCATTCGACGACTTGTTCCCCCGCCGTGGCCATCGTCTCGAGTTCCCCGAGCGAGAAATCCTTCAAACCGACCATGCGCGCCACCCTCCGTCTGTTCCGCGAGCTCCATTTGACTCACCCGCAGACGGGTATCGGCAATGATTCCTTGAGGGGGCGGGCCGCGGCTTGATTTGGATCAACCGCGATTTGTTTTTTCGATCACAAATTGTTGAACTGGGAATGGTACCTTCCGGCCGGTGGCCAGCCTGACGGCCCCGAAGCCGCGCCTCAATCGATCACCTGAATCACCGGCTTGGTCGACATCTGCCAGCCGCCGGTGCGGGCGTCGTAGCGGGAGTTGACGAACAGCTTCCAGTTCTCGTCGTCGAGCCGGTCGTAATCGGGTCGATACAGGTAGCCCGGCCAGCGGGTCTCCTTGCGATAGAGCACGTGCTGGAGGTGGCACTCGGCGCACCGCGTGCGGTCCCGAAGCTCCCAACAGCGCAACAGCTCGCGCAGGTCCCGCGCCGCCAGCCGCTCCAGGTCCTCCTCGAGCAGGCCCACGAGTTCGAGCCCGCGCTTGAGCATCGGATCGTTGGTTCGATAGTAGGCGTGGGGGCCGGCGGCGTACTCATCCATCAACTTCTGCAGACGCAACAGCCCCATCTTGGGCAACAGATAGGTCGGATTGACCTCCTCCCGGGACGACGCCCCGCGCCCGGCCTCGAACACCTCAAACGGGGCCCAGATCTCCGCCTTGATGCGCTCGATCTCGGCCTCGTCGACCCGGGGCTCATCGCCCATGTCGGCCGCGTAGGCCACCGCCGCCTTCGCCGCCAGGCCCCCCTCGGCGAAGGAGCCGGAGGAGAACTTGTGCGCCGCGCCGCCGACCCCGTCGCCGGCGGCGAAAAGGCCGGCCACCGTGGTCATCCGGTTGTAGCCCCACCGGTACGCCTCGGGCGCGATGTCCTCCGGGCCGCTCACCCAGGCGCCACAGGCCGCGGCGTGCGAGCCCAGGAGATAGGGCTCGCTCAAATACACCTCCGCCGGCGGCTCCGAGGGGTCGATATCCTGGCTCGCCCAGGCGAGCGCCTGCGCCTTGGTGGTATGGTCCAGGAAGTCCTCGAAAGCCTCGTCTTCGAGCTCTGCGATCCGCTCCGGGGACTGGTTCCGGTACAGGCTCTGGAAGGCCCGATCCGTCTTCATGGTGAACGGCCCGCGGCCGGCGAAGATGTCCCGCATCATCTGGTAGTTGCGCACCGGTGTGGGCACCGGACGAGCGTCGGCGTAGGGACGCCAGTTGTCGAGCTCGTCCCCGTAGGTGTCCTCCGGTCGCTCACCATCGCGGTTCTCGACCGCCGCCTTGGCGTGCAGCGACCACATGCCCACCGGGCCGTAGCCGTCCTTGAACCGGGTCTGCACCAGGCGGTGCTCCATCTGGGTCATCTCGGCCCCGGCCTCCAGCATCAGCCGGTACACCGAGCCGGAGTTGAAGGCCGAGTACCAGAAGCGGCCGATGCCCTCGCGCAACCGGTGCGGCCGCCAGACGTTGGTGGCGCCGCCAGCGGCGCAAATGACGGCGCGCGCCCGGAACACGTAGATCCTGGGCTCGTTGAGGCCGAAGCCGACCGCGCCGGCGATCCGGTCGCCATCGCGCGCGTCCTTGATGAGGTGGGAGATGAAGACGCGTTCGTAGACGTTGTCCTTGCCGATCGCCTGCCTGGCCGCCTCGGCCACGATCGGCTTCAAGGACCGGCCGTCGATCAGCACCTGCCAGCGACCATCGCGGCGGTAGCGCCCGTCCTCGGTCTTGTGGAACTTGAGGCCCCAGTCCTCGAACAGGTGGACCGCCGCATCGACGCTGCGGGCGATGTCGTAGACCAGGTCGTCCCGGGACAGGCCCATGAGGTCGTCGCGGACGTAGCGGACGAAGTCCTCGGGCGTGTTCTCGCCCCACCTGGTGCCGATGTAACAGTTGATCGACGCCAGGCCCATGCCCACGGCGCCGCTTCGGGCAATGGCCGATTTCTCCACCAGGACAGTGCGCAGGCCCTTGGCCTCACGCGCCGCTTCCCAGGCCGCCCCGCAGCCGGCCATGCCGCCGCCGACGATCAAGAGGTCGCAATCCACCACTTCCGTCGCCGGCCGCTGCATGGTCACCTCGCCGCCTGCCCCCTCATGCGCCGCGGCCCTAGTCGATCAGCGGGATGAAGGGCTTCTTCGACATGTGCCAATGACCGGTCTCGCTGTCGTAGCGCGAGTTGACGAACAGCTTCCAGTTCTCGTCGTCGAGCGCCGGGTAGTCGGAACGGTAGAGATAGCCCGGCCAGCGGGTCTCGGTTCGGAACAACACATGGTGCATGTGGCACTCGGCACACAGCGCCCGGTCGCGCAGCTCCCAGCAGCGCAGCAGGTCATGCAGGTCGCGCGCGCCTAGGTCTTGCATGTCCTCTTTGAGCTCGCCCAACAACTCCAGCCCGCGCTTCAAGGTGGACTCGTTGGTCGTGTAATAGGCGCCCGGCCCGGCCGCGTACTCGTCCATGATCTTCTGCAGCCGGAACAGCCCCAGCTTGGGCAACAGATACTTGGCCTCGACGTCCTCGTGGGAGGCGGCGCCGCCCGCCTTTTCGGCGATCTCGACCGGCTGCCAGATCTCTTGCCTGATGCGATCGATCTCGGCCTCGTCGACCTGCGGCGCATCGGCGGTGTCGGTCACGTAGGCGACCGCCGACTTGCCGGCCAGCCGGCCCTCGGTGAAGGAGCCGGAGGAGAACTTGTGGGCCGAGCCGCTCACCCCGTCGCCGGCGGCGAACAGGCCGGCCACGGTGGTCATCCGGTTGTACCCCCACCGGTACGCCGGCGCCGACAGGTCCTCGGGGCCGCTGACCCAGGCGCCGCAGGCCGAGGCGTGCGAGCCCATGAGGTAGGGCTCGGTGAGCGTGAGCTCGGACGGATTCTCGGCCGGGTCGATGCCGTGAGAGGCCCACAACAGGGCCTGGGACATGGTCATGTCCAGGAAGTCCTCCCAGGCCTCGCTCTCGATCTGCCGGATGCGCTCGGGCGACTGCCCCTCATAGAGTCGCTGCAGGGCCTCGTCGGTGCGCATGTAATGGGGCCCCTTGCCGGCGAAGATGTCCTGCAGCATCTGATGGTTGCGCAAGGGGGTGGGCACCGGAAGCGCGGTGCCATAAGGCGACCAGTTCAGAAGCTCGTCGGCGCGGGTCTCGTCGTAGCGCTCGCCGTAGGCGTTCTTGACCACCGACTTGAACAAAAGGAACCACATGCCCACCGGGCCGTAGCCGTCCTTGAACCGGGTCTGCACCAGGCGGTGCTCCATCTGGCTCAATTCGGCCCCGGCATTGATCATCAGCTTGTAGACCGAGCCGGTGTTGAACACCGAGTACCAGATGCGCCCCAGGCCCTCGCCGACCGCATGCGGGCGCCAGACGTTGGTCGCCCCGCCGCAGGCGCACACCACCGCGCGGGCCTTGAACACGTAGATGATCGGGTCGCGGACGCTGAACCCGACCGCGCCGGCGATGCGATCTGGGTGCCGTTTGTCCTTGATGAGATGCGAGATGAAAATGCGCTGGAACACGTTCTCGGTGCCGATCGCCTTCTTGGCCGCCTCGGCGACGATCGGCTTGTAGGATTCGCCGTGAATCATGATTTGCCAGCGACCCTCGCGGACGTAGCGCCCGTCCTCGGTCTTGAAAAACGGCAGGCCCCAGTCCTCGAACATGTGGACCGTGGCATCGACATGACGGGCGATGTCGTAGACCAGGTCCTCGCGCGAAAGGCCCATGAGGTCGTTGCGCACGTAGCGGACGAAGTCCTCCGGCGTGTTCTCGCCCCATTTCATGCCTATGTAGCAGTTGATCGCCGACAGCCCCATGGCCACGGCGCCGCTGCGCTCGATCGCCGCCTTCTCCACCACCACGGCGCGCAAGCCGTGCTCGCGGGCCCAGAACGCCGTCTCGTAGGCGACCCCGCAGCCGGACATACCGCCACCGACGACGAGCACGTCGCAGTCCACCACCTCGGTCTTAGGCCGATCCACTCGGTCCCCCGCCCCGGTCAGGTGGCGCCGGGCACCGGCAGCCGGTCTACGCCGAGATACTTGTCGTCGCCGAACAGCGCCGTCGACTTGACCTCGATCCGGGCGGGTCGGGCGTCGTCGGGAAACGGCACGATGGAGCCCCACTGCGTGGTCCGGATCGGCAGCTTGAACCGCTTCACCCGGCCGTCCCGGTACTTGACGGTCCAGAGGATGGTGTGGGTGCCGCGCACCGGCTTTAGCGTAGCGCCCATCGGCATCACGTCGGCATAGCCGCGCATGTCGATGGCGCTGTTGGGACAGACCTTGACGCAGGAGTAGCACTCCCAGCACAGGTCCGGCTCCTGGTTGAAGCCCTTGCCCAGCACCGGATCCAGCGCCATCAAGTCCATCGGGCAGATGTACATGCAGGCGGGACGCTCCAGCGCCCGGCAGCCGTCGCACTTGTCCGGATCGACGTAGGTCGGCATGCCCCCTCACCCGCTCGAAGTCTCTGGCGCTTGGCTCCGGGTCACCTGGACCGGAGCGGATGGATCAAGCTCAAGGTGCC
>JBHICX010000133.1:0-6552 GCA_046759805.1 Kiloniellales bacterium
CGGCTTCACCATATCCGGGTTGCCGATGCGCCAGCCCGGCGGCGGCGCCTCCAGCGACAGGCCCAGTCGCAGCGCCCCGGCGGTGGTCACCGCCGCCGTGCCGCCGCTTGCCGTGGCGATCGCCCGGGCCAGGGCGTTGGCACCGTGATCGCCGCCCAGCAGCGGCACCACGGCGCTGCCGTCTTCACTTACCGCCACCACCGGAGGTTCGCGCCGTTTGTCGGCCAACTTAGGCGCCAGCGCCCGGATCAGGATGCCGGCGGCACAGACCCCGACGATGGGAACACCCTCGGCGAACAGCCGCCGCAGATGCCCGGCGGTGTCCTCGAAGGTCACCTCGGCGCCGTCGGCTCGACCAGCAAGCCCGTGGGTGTGCGCGCTGGGCAG
The DNA here is from genome assembly GCA_046759805.1 of Kiloniellales bacterium. Classification (GTDB taxonomy): domain Bacteria; phylum Pseudomonadota; class Alphaproteobacteria; order JBHICX01; family JBHICX01; genus JBHICX01. The sequence goes on from JBHICX010000133.1 coordinate 388, forward strand.
GGCGGCGGCGAGGCGCCGGGCAAGTCCCAGGCCTTCCGCGGTCAGCGCCAGCACCGCGGCGCCGCCAGGCGGCGGCCGGCTCACCGCCAGGCCTTGCCGCGCTTGTGCACCAGCACCATCGAGAAGTAGGGGACGGTCGCCGGATCGACCGCCGCCAGCGGCACGATGCGCTGGCTCGACATGGTGGCATGCTCCACATAGCGCGCCTGGTCGGCCAGGCCGAGGCGCTCGAGGACGGCGCGGACCTTGGCGAAGTAGCGGCCCAGCTTGATAATGGCGACCGCTTCCGCCGGCTCGATCGCCGCCCTGAGCGTCGCCTCGTCCAGCGGCGCCGGCAGCACGGTGAGCCGGTCGTTGCGGGCGGCCAGCGGCGCCCCCAGCACCGCCGCCGCGGCGGTGAGCGAGGACACCCCCGGCACCACCTCGACCCGATGCCGCTCGGCGAGCCTGCCGAACAGGTACATGAACGAGCCGTAGAAGAACGGGTCGCCCTCGCACAAGACCGCCACGTCCCGGCCCGCCTCGAGATGGCCGGCGATGTCTCGGGCCGCCCGGTCGTATACCGCCTCGGCGGGAAAGCGCGCGGCCTCCAACTCCATACGGATCGGGATCTCGATCTGGCCACCGGGCAGATGGGCGGCGGCGATGGCGCGCGCCAGGCTCGAGCCCTCGAGCGGCGCCGGATAGGCGATCACCGGGCACGACTGCAACAACCGCCGGCCCTTCACGGTAATCATCTCCGGGTCGCCCGGGCCGACCCCGATGCCGTAGGCTGTTCCAGGCATCAGAAGTCAGAAGTCAGAGGTCAGAAGTCAGCGGACCGAGAGAGGGTGCCAGCATCGGATGGGTCTCCGTCTTTGGGGTGGACAGGAACATTAGATAGCCTGTTTCGCGGGCCGATCCCATGCAGTTACTGACTTCTGACTTCCGACTTACTCTTTCACCGCCGCAAACTGTGTCACCGGCATCAGCGGTTGCCAGGCCCGATGCGGCCCCAGCGGGGCCAGGCGCGACACGGCGACGCGGGTGAGCTCGCCGCCCAGCCGTTGGCGCAGCTGGGCGACTTGAGCCTCGCCCGCCTCGGTGACCACGTTGGCCACCAGCCGGCCGCCGGGGGCCAGGGCCTCGACGCAGGCCACCACCAGGCCGTCGGCGGCAATACCACCGCCGATGAACACTGCGTCGGGGGGATCGAGCCCGGCCAGCGCCTCGGGCGCCGTGCCGCGGACCACGTTGAGGTGTGGGACGCCAAGATCGGCGGCGTTGCGGGCGATCAGGTCGCAGCGCGCCGGGTCGCGCTCGACCGCGTCGGCGGCGCCGTGGGGTGCCGCGCGCAGCCATTCGACGGCGATCGAGCCGCAACCGGCGCCGACATCCCACAGCCGGGCGCCGGCATGCGGCGCCAGCTTGGCCAGGGTCAGCGCCCTGAGTTCGCGCTTGGTGATCTGCCCGTCATGGCTAAAGGCGTCGTCGGGCAGCCCCGGCACCAGGGGCCGCAGCGGCGTTCCCGGCGCGGCGCGGCAGTCGACGGCGATGGTGTTGAGGTCGGCGCAACCGGCCTCGCCCCAATCCTCGGCGGTGCCGTCGATGCGGCGCTCGGCCGGGCCGCCCATATGCTCGAACACGCTGATCCGGCTGGGTCCGTAGCCACGTTCGCTCAGGCGTCGGGCGACCGCCGCCGGTGTGGTGCCGTCATGGGACAGGATCAGCAACCGGGCGCCGGGAGCCAGGTGCAGGTGCAGTATCTCCAGCGGCCGGCCGTGCAGGGTGAGCGCGGTGACCGCGGCCAGTGGCCAGCCCAGCCTGGCGCAGACCAGCGAGAACGCCCCCGGTGCCGGGATCACCGTCATCTCGTCCATCGGCACGTGGCGGGCAAGCGTGACCCCGATGCCGTAGCTCATGGGGTCGCCAGTGGCGAGGACCACCACCCGCTTGTCGCGCCGTGCGGTGATTTCGGCGATGGTGTCGGTGACCGGCGTGCGCCAACCGAGCCGCTCGGCGCCGGCCTGTGGCACCATGGCCAAGTGGCGCTCGCCGCCGACCAGCACCTCGGCCCCCTCTACGAGCGCGCGGGCGGCCGGGCTCAGCCGTTCAAACCCGTCCTCGCCAAGCCCGATCACCGACAGCCAGGGCCTCACGGCGTGTCCTCCGGAAGGCCGTCGCCGGCCAACGCGTTCACCGCCGCCGCCGCCAGGGCACTGCCGCCGCGCCGGCCGAGCAGGGTAATGAACGCGACGCCGTCATGGTGCGCCGCCAGTGCCGCCTTGGCCTCGGGGGCGCCGACGAAGCCCACCGGGAACCCCAGGATAAGCGCCGGCCGCGGCCCGCCCTCGGCGATCAGCTCCAAGAGCCGGAACAGCGCCGTCGGCGCGTTGCCGATGGCGACCACGGCGCCATCGAGATGCCGCCGCCACAAGGCGACCGCCGCCGCCGCCCGAGTGGTGCCGAGCCGCTTGGCCAGGGCCGGGACCCGCGCCCGGTTCAGCGTGCACACCACCTGGTTGCCCGCCGGCAGCCGGGCGCGCGCGATGCCTTGCGCCACCATCCGGGCATCGACCAGCACCGGGGCGCCGGCCTCGAGCGCCGCGCGGCCGGCATCGACGGCATCATCGGAGAACGCCAGGTCGCCTATGATGTCCGGCATGCCGCAGGCATGAACGAGCCGCGCCGCCAGCCCCCGCAGGCCCGGCGGCAGGCGCTCGAGCGCGGCCTCGCGCCGGATCAAGGCGAACGATCGGCGGGTGATCTCGTCGGGATCGCGCAGATAATCGATCATGCCGGCCCGCCGATGCCGCGCCCGAGCGTCTTGCTCACCATGAGATCGATGGCGCAAACCGTGCCGACCCTACACCGGCAGCTGCCGGACGCGAGCTGCCCCAAACGAACACCCGGATTTGGTATATCACCGTGACCCGGGATCGAGGATAACAGTTTGGTAGTGTCTCTGTTCGAAATTCTGCCGAAACAACGCCCGAAACGTCGGCTTTTCAGTGGATCATGTCTGCTTTGCGCCCAACGGCAGACCCTGGCGCACCGTCACCGGTACAGCAGCTCATGACCCAGAGGAGACTCGCGGCTCTGCCCCCGTAGACACCTGCGCCTACCATATGTAGAGTAACGCCAACGCGTCTCACCAGGGGGACCTACCGTGGCCCCAGAGCGCGTCGAACGAAGGCTTGCCGCCATCCTGGCCGCCGACGTGGTCGGCTACAGCCGGCTCGTAGGGGCAGACGAAGAAGGCACGCTCGCGCGCCTGCGCGCCCTACGCGATGAGCTGATCGACCCGAGCATCGCCCTGCACGGCGGGCGCATTGTCAAGACCACAGGCGACGGCCTGCTCGTCGAGTTCCCAAGCGTGGTGGACGCGGCGCGCAACGCTGTCGAGGTGCAGCGGGCGATGGCCGAGCGGAACGCCGAGCTGTCCGAAGAGAGGCGTCTGGAGTTCCGCGTCGGCATCAACCAGGGCGACATCGTCGTCGAGGACGACGACATCCTGGGGGACGGCGTAAACGTGGCGGCGCGGCTGGAGGGCCTAGCCCAGCCCGGTGGCATCTGCATCTCAGAGCGCGTCTACACCGACATCCGCGGCAAGCTCGACGTCGGCTTTGAGGGCCTTGGCGCGCAGGACCTCAAGAACATCGCCGAGCCGGTCGTGGCCTACCGGTTGCTGCTCGATCCGGAGGCGGCCGGCACGGTCGCCGGCGAGCGAAAGCGGCCGGCCATTCCATGGCGGTGGGGAGCGATCGCCGCCGCCATGGCGATCCTAAGCGCGGCAGGTGGCGGTGTGTGGTGGTTGCAGCCCTGGGCCCTGGACGTGGAGCCGGCGCGCGCCGATAAGATGGCGCTCCCGCTGCCCGACAAGCCCTCCATCGCCGTGCTGCCGTTCGACAACCTCTCGGGCGATCCGGATCAGGATTACTTCGCCGATGGCATCACCGAGGACATCATTACCGACCTCTCCAAGATCTCGGGCCTGTTCGTCATCGCCCGCAACTCGACATACGAGTACAAGGACAAGCCGGCCGAGGTGCGCGAAGTGGCGAGGGACTTGGGCGTGCGGCATGTGCTCGAGGGCAGCGTTCGCAAGGCCGGGGATCGTCTTCGGATCACCGCCCAGCTCGTTGACGGCAAGACCGGCAACAATGTCTGGGCCGAGCGATACGATCGCGAGCTGCGAGATGTCTTCGCCGTGCAGGACGAGGTGTCGTGGAAGGTGGTTTCCGCGCTCGCGATCTCGTTGACGGCGGGCGAGGAGGAGCGGCTCGGACGCATCCCGACCACAAACATCGCGGCCTACGAGCTCTTCCTTCAGGGCAAGCCGCTTCTCGGCGTAAAGCCCGGCGACAAGGAGCGCATGTTGAATGCGCGGCGGATATTCGAACGCGTGATCGAACTCGATCCCGCCTTCGCCGGCGGATACGCCGGTCTGTCGAGGACCTACTCCTTCGCCGTCCAATTCGGTCACTCCACTTCTCGAAGCGCCGACGCAGCGAAAGCATTCGACCTGGCGCGCAAGGCACTCGAGCTCGACGAGAGCTTCGAACTCTCGCACATGGCGGTAGCAAACGCTCACAGTGCGTTGAACGAGCAGCAACAGGCGATCGCGACGCTGACGAGAATGATCGAGCTATTCCCCAACAGCGACCATGCGCGCGCAGTATTGGGCATGACGTACGTCTTCGCAGGCGAGCCGGAACGTGGCGTAAGGCTCATTCGCCAAGCGATCCGCCTGAATCCGACCTACGTGCGGGGGCCGTACCTGAACATGCTCGGCATTGCCTACTTCATCCTGGGGCGATACGGCGAGGCGGTCGAGACCTGGGAGGAGAACGTGGCGCGTGGCGGTCCCGTCCGGAGCGTTCCGGCATTCTGGGCGGCGGCGTACCATCAGCTCGGGCGTGGGGATGAAGCCAAAGCCGCCAGGGCAAGGCTTCTTGAGAACGTTCCGGATTATTCGACTGAGACTTTCGCCCTGCTTCGTCCATTTAGTCCCGCTGTCCGGGAACGAATCTCTGAGCTATTCGACGACGCAGGTTTGCCCGAGTAGGTCTGCCCCTGGCTAGTCTCGGACTCAATCGCCACATCAGAACGATGACCGCTTCCGGACGATAGGCCGACATACGAGTCCGCTTCGTTCTTTCAGTACGTCAAATTTCAAACTGAGACACTATCAAGAGTTTTCAGGTTTACGCCAGATCCACCAGCACCCCGGGATTCATGATCCCGTTGGGATCCAGCGCCGCCTTGGCGCCGCGCAGCGCCCGGGCGAACAGGCGCGGACTCTGCTGCTGGTACCAGGGCATGTGATTGCGGCCGACCGCGTGATGGTGGGTGATGGTGCCGCCCTGGGCGATGACCGCGTCGGACACCGCCCGCTTGATCGCCCACCACTGGTCCAGGAGGCGCGTCCGGTCGCCGAGCGCGTGGAAGCCGTAATAGGGCGCCGGCCCGTCCGGGTACACATGCGTGAAGCGGCAGGTGACGATGCCGGGCTTGCCGGTGACCGCCTCGAGGGCCTGCGCGGTGGCCGCCATGACGGCCTGGTGAAAGGCCTCGAAGCGATCCCAGGTGATCGCGGTCTCGAAGGTGTCCTGGATGATGCCGTAACCGGTCAGCACCTCGCGGAAGTAGGGCATGCGGATGAACGTCCGGCGCCAGGCGCCGACGGCACCGTGCTTGTGGCCTTCCGCGCCCGCCAGGCCGGCCTCGTCGACCTTGCCGCCGTGGTCGCGCACTAGCTCCAGCGCCCGGGCCATCTTGGCGCCGACCTCGTGATCGGCGGATTCGAAACCCAGCACCAGGACATGGGCAGAACCGTCGTTGACCCCGGAGACCAGGCATTCATTGGCGTCCACGAGACGGCAGTTGCTCGGGTTCAGGCCCGACTGCGCCAGCGCCTGAACCGCCTCGGCCGCGCGCTGGAAATCGTCGAACAGGACCGAGGCGGAGGCCCGAAACCGCGGCCGGTCCTGCAGCCGCATCCAGGCCTCGGTGATGATGCCGAGCGCGCCTTCCGAGCCGATGATTAGACGGTCGGGGCTGGGCCCGGCGCCGGAGCCGGGGAGCCGGCGGCTTTCCATCATCCCGGCCGGCGTCGCGGTGCGCAGCGATTCGACGAAGTCGTCGATGTGGGTGTAGAGGGTGGCGAAGTGGCCGCCCGAGCGG
>JBHICX010000134.1:0-6514 GCA_046759805.1 Kiloniellales bacterium
ATCCACCACACCATGCGCGACATGCAGATCGAGAAGATGATGGTGGTCCGCTCCAAGGAGTTGTGACTGCCGCCGCGGCGGCACCGGACTGGCTCAACCCTCTGGCAGGACGTCGAAGGCGATGCTGATGCGCTCCTCCCGCGACTCGACCGGCACGGTCCGATGGTAGAAATACGAGGGAAACAACAGCATCAAACCCGGCTGCGGCTGGATCAGCCTGACCTCGGGCTCAGCGTTCAGGTGAAAGTGCTCCGGCGGCCGCCCGAATTCGATCCAGCCGGCGTGATCGTGTCCCGGTTGACCGACGATCTCCGGCACCCGCACGTAGTAGACGCCGCTCAGCCATGCGGAGGGGTGGTTGTGGGGCACTTGATGGCCCTGCCCTTTAAGGATGACGCACCAGGCGTTGAGGCCGAAGCGCCGCGGCCGGCTGTCGACGAACGGATGCGCCGGGCCCGCCGGCAGTGAACGCATATAGTCCTCGACCGCCCCGCGTATCTTCTCTTCCAAATCGGCCACCGGCCCTTTCGGCTCGGTCAGCAACTCGCCGGAATGCTTGCCGAACCGGGTGGCATGACGGGTCGGCGCGGTGACCAGGCTCGGGTGCCGGCTCACGTGCCGGGCCAGCGCCGCGTTGAACGCGTCCAGTCCGGCAAACGCCGCCGGCGCCTCGAGGCGGACGGGCCTGAGAAAGCGGTCGAAGTCCACGAGGCGGCGCGCCGCCTCCCGTTCGCCCATCTCGTGGTGCAGGATGGCCCGCCAGGCGAGCAAGGCGGCATCACCCGGATGCCTGTCGAGATAGGCGGCGCAGGCCGCGGCCGCCGCCGCCGCGTCGCCCCGTTCTAGCAAGGCGTCGCCCAGGTTCACATGGGCGCCGGGGTAATCGGGGGCGATGTCGACGGCCCGCCGATAGGCCTCGATGGCCGCATCGAGCCGGCCCGACTTCTGCAACGCGTAGCCCAGGTTGACACAGGCCCCGGCGAAGGCCGGATTGATCTCAAGCGCCCTGCGGTAGGCGGCGATCGCTTGGTCGAGCTTGTCCTGCTCCTGCAGCACGATGCCGAGATTGTAGTGGGCGTCGACATGCCGGGGCTCGATCTCGATGGCCCGCCGATAGGCCGCCGCCGCCTCTTCGAGCCGGCCCAATTCCCGCAAGGCGCTGCCATGGTTGTTGTGGCCGTCGGCATGGTCCGGCGCCGCCGCGAGCGCCCGCCGGTAGGCGGCGACCGCGTCATCGAGGCGGCCCATGGCCTGCAACACGTTGCCGCGGTTGAGGCCGGCCTCGGCGAAGTCGGGCTCAAGCTCCAGCGCCCGCCGGTAAGCGGCCTCCGCCTCGTCGGGCCGGTGCAGCGCTTCGAGCACGATGCCCAGGTTGAAATGGCCGCCGACATAGTCCGGTTTGATCTCCAGACAGCGCCGATAGGCCGCCTCGGCCGCGTCGAGCCGCCCGGCCGCCTTCAACAGGTTGCCCAGGTTGTTGTGGGCGTCCACATGGCCCGGGTCGCTCATGACGGCCTTGCGGGTGAGCTTGATCGCCCGCTCCACGTCGCCCAGCTGGAACCGGGCGATGCCGCTCAAATTCAGGGCGTCGGTGTGATCCGGCCGGATCGCCAGCACTTGGCGATAGAGCATGAGCGCCTGCCGCGGCTGGCCTGATTGCAGCAGGCCCAGCGCCTGCTGCAGGGTGGCGCCGATGAACACCGCGTCGCCGGCGCGCTCGCGCCGCGCGGCCTTCTTGAGCCGGCGCCTTTCGCTCCGGTTCATCGCGCCCCTTTTGTCTCTGGCGGTGCGCCACCTTCACCAGTGGCTTAGAATCCGCCCGTTGCGTTCACCTGGGTGACGCGCTCTGCATTCAATGTGTCGCCGGCGAAGGCCTTCACCGCCGCGGCGAACTCCTTGAAGTAGTCGCGGCTCTGCAGGGTCTCGAGAGTCCCTTGATCGGTCCAGCGGCCGATATGGACCCGGGCCTTGCCGTCGGCGGCGACGTTGACGCTGTAGGAAAAATTCCCTTTCACCTCCGCATCGTTGTCGATGTTCCGGATGAAGGTGCCGACGGCGTCACGCCAGGCATCCTCGTCACCATCGTACTGATACCGGATGACTATGCCTTCCATGGTTGCCTCCAGGTTCCGTTGCCGCCGATCTCGGTCGGAATGCCGTCATTGTCCGTTCACGCCACCTTTGCCAGGCCCCGCTCCTCCACCATCCGGGTGGTGTCGTCGAGGGCGCGGCCGAAGCGTCGGAGCATCTCGTCGATCTCGTCCTCGGTGATGATGAGCGGCGGGGCGAAGGCCAGCACGTCGCCCAAGGGGCGGATCAACAGGCCGTGCGCCTGGGCCCGGCCGGCCAGGTAGGGACCCACCGCCTCCGCCGGCGGGAAGCTTTCCTTGCTGGCCTTGTCGCGCACCAGCTCGATGGCGCCGATGAGCCCGATACCCCGCGCTTCGCCAACCAGCGGATGGTCGGCGAAGCGGCGCAGGCCATCCTGCAGGCGCGGGGCCAGCCGGCGCACTTGGGCGACGATGTCGCGCTCCTCGTAGATCCTCAGCGCCTCCAACGCCACCGCGGCGCTCACCGGATGGCCGGTATAGGTGTAGCCGTGGCCGAAGGTGCCGAGCTTCTCGCTCTCGCGCACCATCGCCTGGTAAATGGGCTCGGCGATCAGCACTGCCGAGATCGGCAGGTAGGCGGCGGACAGTGCCTTGGCCACGGTGATGAAGTCCGGCTGCAAGTCGAAGGTCTGGGTGCCGAACATGTTGCCGGTGCGGCCGAAGCCGCAGATCACCTCGTCGGCGATCAAGAGCACGTCATGCTTGCGCAACACCGCCTGGATCTTCTCGAAATAGGTCGCCGGCGGCACGATGACGCCGCTGGCGCCCATCACCGGCTCGGCGATGAACGCGGCCACGGTGTCCGGCCCCTCGGCTTCGATCAGCCGATCCAGGTCCTCGGCCATGCGGGTGGCGAAATCCGGTTCGCTCTCGCCGGGCTCGGCGAACCGGTAGTGATGCGGGCAGCCGGTGTGCAGGATCGGGCCCAGCGGCAAGTCGAAGTCGTCATGCACGCGCGGCAGGCCGGTAAGGCTGGCGGCCGCCACGGTGACGCCGTGATAGGCATTGTGTCGCGAGATGATCTTCTTCTTGGCCGGGCGACCGAGCGCATTGTTGGTGTACCAGACGAGCTTGACCACGGTGTCGTTGGCTTCCGAGCCGGAGTTCGAGAACAGCACCTTCGACATCGGCACCGGCGCCATCGCGATCAGCTTTTCGGCCAGGTCGACGGTGACCTCCGGCACCTTGCCGCCGAAGCTGTGATAGAAGGGAAGCGTGCGCAGCTGCCGCTCGGCCGCCTCGATCAGCCGCTCCTCGCCGAAGCCCAGCGCCGCGCACCACAGCCCCGCCAGGCCCTCGATATAGGCCTGGTTCTGGTCGTCGTAGACCCACACACCCTCGCCGCGGGTGATAACGAGCGGCCCCTCGCGCCGGTGGGTGTGCAGGTTGGTGTACGGATGCACGTGATAGGCGACGTCGCGGGCCGCGGTGGAGTTGGGGGCATAACGCGGGGCCTCGGCCATGTCGATCCCTCGTCTTCGATTGGCGGCCTCCGTCGTACTCCTGTCGGCGCCCGCCTGGCAAGGTCAAGCTCGGCCACGGTCGCCTGTTGCCCCTCGAGCCGGGCTCCTTTGCCTCGCCGGGGCGGCGGTAAGCCGGTTCGCTTCTCTGGTCAAGACACCCAAAGCGACATACCATCGCCGCTGGCGGGGCCTTCAGTGTGCCCTTGCCAGCGCCCGATGGGAGCCGTGGACCGGATGTTCGAGAACCGAATCGTCGAGCCCCTGTTCCCAACCTACGTTTGGGTCTACGACCTTGAGCCCGAGATTGCGGAGCGGTTGAACCACCAACTGGCGCAAGAGCTGCAGGCGCTGACCGAACCCCTGCCGCGGATCGGGCCCGGCGAGAACTGGCAGACCGAGCAGGTGCTGCACGAGCTGGGGCAGTTCTCGGAGGCGGTGGAGATCTTCAAGGCGGCGTCCAAGGGTGTCCTGGACGCGCTGGAGGTGGTGTACGATTCGTTCGCGATCACCGGCTGTTGGGCCAACATGAATCCACCGGGGGCGCAGCACAGGCCCCACAACCATCCCAACAATTTCCTCAGCGGCGTGTATTACGTGGCCGCGCCGGAGGGCGCCGACAGCATCTCGTTTCTTGATCCCAGGCCGCAGCAGAACGTCATCGCGCCGCCGTTCAGGCGGCCCAATCGATTCAATGCGGTGGTCAGCAATCTCAAGGTCAAGCCGGGCCGGTTGGTGATATTTCCGGCATGGCTCATGCATTCGGTGATGAAGAACCAGAGCGATCAGCTGCGCATCAGCGTGAGCTTCAACATCATGTTCACGGCTTACGCGGAAACCATGAGCCGACCGAAGTGGAGCGGACTGCCGATCCGGCGGTGAGCGAAGACCTGCACCATCCGTGACCCTGCCCTGCGTGCTTGCCGCTGGCTTTGCCTGGCGCCTGCCCCTAAGTTTTGGGTCGTGTCAATCAGATCCCAGTCCTTTGCCCGGTTCAACGGCCTCCCCGCCGCCGTGCGGGGGGCCTTGTGGATGACCGCCGGGGCGGCGTCGCTGGCCTGCCTCAGCGGCGTCATTCGCTACGTCACCGGCGAGCTGCACCCGTTCGAGGCCGCCTTCTTCCGCAGCCTGTTCGGCCTCGCCTTCATGCTGCCCTGGCTGTGGCGCGCCGGCTTCCGGGGCCTCTACACCGGGCGGCACGTGCTCTATGGCCTGCGCGGCCTGCTGGCCTGCCTGGCGACGCTTTCGTTCTTCAGCGCGCTGTCGATCCTGCCGCTGGCGGAAGTGATCGCGCTCAGCTTCACAGCGCCGCTGATGGCCGCGGCCGGCGCCGCCCTGATTCTGGGCGAGGTCGTCCGCATGCGGCGCTGGACGGCGATCGCGGTCGGTTTCCTGGGGGTGCTGATTATGCTGCGGCCCGGGATCGAGGCGCTGACGCCGGGGGCGATACTGGCCCTCTTGGCCGCCTTTGGCATGGCCGCCTCGATGTTGTGCATCAAGGTGCTGTCGCGCACCGAGTCGATCGAGGCCATCGTCATCTACATGCTGGTGTACCTGACCCCGATGTCGCTCATTGCGGCGCTGTTCGTCTGGGAGACGCCGAGCCCGGAGCTGTGGCCCTGGCTCATTGCCATGGGCGGCCTGGGCACGGCTGGGCATCTGTGCCTGACGCGCGCCTTCGCCATCGCCGAGACCACGGTGGTGCTGCCGTTCGACTACCTGCGCCTGCCGTTCGTGGCGCTCATCGGGTTCGGGATCTTCGCCGAGGTGCCGGGGATCCTGACCTGGGTCGGGGCCGGCATCATCGCCGGCGCCTCGGCCTATCTGGCCCACCGCGAGGCGACGCTGGCCCGAGCCGCTGGCGCACCGCTCACTGCCACGGCCTCGGATTCTCCGGTGGTGACCCTCGACGGGGCCGCGGAGGCGCGGCGGTGAGCGTGCCGTCGGCATTGTCGCCGGCCTTAGGCCCGGTCGGCGTCATGCAGCGGCGCCTGGCGGCGCTGCCCGACGCCACCCAGGGGGTGCTGTGGATGCTGGCGGCCGGCCTCAGCTTCAGCCTGATGGCGGCGACGGTGAAGTGGCTCGGGGCCCATCTCCATCCCTTCCAGATTGCCTTCTTCCGCTGTGCCCTCGGCCTCATGCTGGTGCTTCCCCTGGTCCTGCGCACGGGCCTGCCGGCGGTACGCACCCGCCATTCGAGGCTGCACGTGACGCGCGGACTGGCCGGCATCCTGGCGATGTCAGCCGGGTTCTATGCCTTGGCCCACCTGCCGCTCGCCGACGTGGCGGCGATCAGCTTCACCAAGGGCATGTTCATGGTCATGCTGGCGGTGCTGTTCGTCGGCGAGCGCGTGCGTTGGCGGCGCTGGACCGCGACCGCGATCGGCTTCCTGGGCGTGCTCATCATGGTGCGGCCGGGCTCGGCCGGTTTCCAGCCGATCATGCTGGTGGCCCTCATGAACGCCTTCCTGGCCGGCGTGGTGGTGACCCTGATCCGCCGCTTCCCACCGAGCGAGCGTCCGATCACCATCCTGTTCTATTTCGGGCTTGTCACAACGCCGGTCGCCTTGGTGCCGGCTTGGTTGGTCTGGACCCCGGTCGGCTGGCAGGACCTGGCGCTGTTGGCGCTGGCGGCCGGCTTCGGCGTCGTCGGACAGGCCTGCGCCATCCGCGCCCACCGCGCCGGCGAGGCCAGCATCGTCGCCCCCTTCGACTATTCGCGGCTGGTATTCGCCACCGCCCTGGGGTTCCTGCTGTTCGCCGACTTGCCGGACCGCTGGACCGTGGCCGGCGCCGCGGTGATCGTCATGAGCAGCCTGTTCATCTGGTATCGCGAGATGCGGCTGGGGCTCAGGGCCCCGCCCGACCCGACCCCGAACTAACCCGGTTTGCGTTGCGCCGCCAGGCGAAGTGGTGCACCAATTGGGCCCATGAGCCCCGCCG
>JBHICX010000135.1:0-6512 GCA_046759805.1 Kiloniellales bacterium
GGCCGTGGCCGGTGTCGGCGACCAGGGGGACCGACAGCTCCAGCGCCGGGCCGGCGGCGCCCTCCATCACCGCCCGCGCGGTGGCGGCGGTGGCCTCCAGCTCCGCCTCCGGCACCTCGAACAACAGCTCGTCATGCACCTGCAGCAGCATGCGCGCGCTTAAGTTCTTCGCGGCCAGCGCCGGCGGTATGCGGATCATGGCCCGCTTGATGATGTCGGCGGCGCTGCCCTGGATCGGCGCGTTGATCGCCTGACGCTCGGCGAAGCCGCGGCGCGCCGGGTTCTTGTCCTTGATCTGGGGCACGTGGCAGCGGCGCCCGAACAGGGTCTCGACATAGCCCTGCTCGCGGCAGCTTTGCTTGGTCCGCTCCATGTAGTCGCGGATCCCCGGATAGCGCTCGAAATACGCCTTGATGTAGTCCGCGGCTTGCGCCTGCGGGACGCCCAGCTGGCGGGCCAGCCCGAACGGGCTGATGCCGTAGATGATGCCGAAGTTGATCGCCTTGGCCTGGCGGCGGACCATCGGGTCCATGCCTTCGACCGGCACTCCGAACACCTGGCTGGCGGTCAGCGCGTGGATGTCCTGGCCCTCCCGGAACGCTTCGCGCAGCGCCTCGATCCCGGCCATGTGGGCCAGCACCCGAAGCTCGATCTGCGAGTAGTCGACCGACAGCAGGACCCGGCCGTCTTCGGCCACGAAGGCCTGGCGAATCTGGCGGCCCTCCTCGGTGCGCACCGGGATGTTCTGCAGGTTGGGATCGGTGGAGCTGAGCCGGCCGGTGGCGGCCACCGCCATCGCGTAGGAGGTGTGCACCCGGCCGGTCTCCGGGTTGATCTGGCCCGGCAACGCGTCGGTGTAGGTGCTCTTGAGCTTGGCCAGCTGGCGCCAGTCGAGCACCCGCGCCGGCAGCTCATGGCCCTGGGCGGCCAGGGTCTCCAGCACGTCGGCGCCGGTGGCGTAGGCCCCGGTCTTGCCCTTCTTGCCACCGTCAAGGCCCATCTCGTCGAACAACACCTCGCCCAGCTGCTTGGGCGAGCCGATGTTGAACGGATGCCCGGCCAGCCGGTGGATCTCCTCCTCCAGCCGGGCCAACCGGCCGGCGAAGTCGCCGCTGAGCCGGTTCAGGAACTCCGGGTCGACCTTGATCCCGGCCCGCTCCATGGCGGCGACCACCGGGATCAGCGGCCGCTCGATGGTCTCGTAGACGGTGGTCACCCGTTCGGCCACCAGCCGCGGCTTCAGCAGCCGATGCAGGCGGCCGGTCAGATCCGCGTCCTCGGCGGCGTAGTCGCGCGCCGCTTCCAGGGCCACCTCGGCGAACGCCACCTGATTCTTGCCGGTGCCGGCGACCTCCGCGTACTTGATGGTCTGGTGGTCGAGATAGAGACGCGCCAGCTCGTCCAGGCCGTGGCCGTGCAGCCCTCCCTCCAGCAGATACGAGATCAGCATGGTGTCGTCCACCGGCGCCACGTCGATGCCGTAGCGGGCGAAGACCAAGGCGTCGTACTTGATGTTGTGGCCAACCTTGAGCACGCCCGGGTCCTCGAGCATCGGTCGCAACAACTCCAGCGCCCGGTCCAGCGGCATCTGCCTTGGCTTGGCCTCCTTGCCGCCGCCCTCATCGCCGCCGAGGTCGAGGCTCTGTTGCGCCTTGGGCGCCACGTGGCCCAGCGGCACGTAGCAGGCCTTGCCCGCCTCCAGCGACAGCGACACACCGACCAGCCGCGCCCGGACGGCGTCGAGCGAGGTGGTCTCGGTGTCGACCGCGACCACGCCGGCGCGCTCGGCCCGCTCGATCCAGTCCGCGAGCGCGGCCTCCTCCTGGACCAGCTCATAGGCCGTCTCGGCTGGTGTGAGCGGCTCCACCGCCGCCCCGCCGGCGGCCGCCCGCCGGGCCTCGAGGCGGGCCAGGATCGAGCGGAAGTCGTTTTCCTTGAGGAAGTCGGTGAGCTTCTCCGGGTTCGGCTCATGCCGGCCCAGTGCCTCGAGCGAGCGGTCCAGCGCCACATCCTGCTTCAGCTCGACCAGCCGCCGGCTCACCCGCGCCAGCTCGGCATTGTCGATCAGACTCTGGCGGCGCTTTGGCTGTTTGATCTCCTCGGCCCGGGCCAGCAGGGTCTCCAGGTCCCCATACTCGGCGATCAATTGGGCCGCGGTCTTGACCCCGATGCCCGGCACCCCGGGCACGTTGTCGCTGGAATCGCCGGCCAGCGCCTGCACCTCCACCACCTTGTCGGGCCCGACGCCGAACCGCGCCTCGACCTCGTCGGGGCCGATCTCGGTGCCCTTCATCGGGTCGTACATGGCGACCCCGGGACGGACCAGTTGCATCAGGTCCTTGTCCGACGACACGATGGTGACCTCGGCGCCGCCGGCCTCGGCCTCACGCGCGTAGGTGGCGATGATGTCGTCGGCCTCGACGCCCTCCTGCTCGATTGAGGGCAGGTCGAAGGCATCGACCGCCTCGCGGATCAAGGCGAACTGCGGCACCAGCTCCTCCGGCGGCTCCGGCCGGTTGGCCTTGTAGTCGGCGTAGATGTCGTTGCGGAAGCTCCTTCGCCCGGCGTCGAAGACGACGGCGATCACCCCGTCCTCGGCCTTGGTCTCGTCGATCAGCTTCATCAGCATGTTGGTGAAGCCGTAGACCGCGTTGACCGGGGTGCCGTCGGCGCGGGTCATCGGCGGCAGCGCGTGGAAGGCGCGGAAGATGAAGCCGGAGCCGTCGACCAGGTAGACGTGGCGCGGCCTCGCCGCGGACTGCTGGGCGTCGCTCATGGCCCCCGGTTGTAGCGTATTCGGACAGGCCACGGGCCGAAATTTTCGGCGCCACGAGGCCAGCGCATTATGCACTTACGTGGAATCGCTCCCGGTTCAGCCTGAATGGATAATGCGCCAGTCGGGACAGCCGGACCGGGGTCGAGGGAACCAGGCTCCCCGGCCTTATACCATCGGCCATTATGGCCGACTCCTGGCCTCCCGCTCCCCCACCCGGCCACCCACGGGATCGTATGCTATGGGTGGCCGGGTGGGGGAGCGGGACGGGTCAAGATCAAGGACCGCTGATATTAGTGCTCCTCGGCCTCGGAATCGGGCTTGAGCACGAACCGGCGGCCGCAATAGGGACAGTCGATCGCGTCCGCGTCCCCCATGTTGAGGAACACCCGGGGGTGGCCCAGCGCCCCGCCGCCATCGCAGGCGACGGTGCGGGTTTCAACCAGGACCGTCTCGACCGGTTGCACGCCGATCCTCTCGCCCCTATCCGCCCGGCGGCCGCGGCGATTGACCGCGGGAACGGGGCGATGATACCCATGTCCCAAGCCCGATCAACCAGCGCCCGAAACCGCCGGCCATGAAGCCTTGACGCCATGACCGCCCTCGCCGAAGCCGACATAGACAGCCGGGCGCGACCTGGAGGACATCTTCCTGCAGCTGACCACGGGCGCGCACGGTCCGCGCCCCCGCCAACCGGGGGGCGGCTGATGCCGGCGCCAAGTCGGCGCGGGGCGGCAGGCCGGGCGACGGGGCTGGCGCTCTCGTTCATCGTGGTCGCGGCGGCGGCATGCGCGCCGCGGCTGCAGGAGCCGGGACCCCTTTCCACGGCACCGGTGGCGCCCAGCCTCGATGCCGCCGGCTTCACCACCGCCGACGGGCTTACCCTGCCGGTCCGGCGGTGGCTGCCGGCCGGCGAGCCGCGGGCGGCCATCGTTGCGCTCCACGGCTTCAACGACTACTCGAAGGCGTTCGAGGATCCCGGCCGCTGGCTCGCCGATCGCGGCATCGCCGTCTATGCCTACGACCAGCGCGGCTTCGGCGAGACACCCCAGCGCGGCATCTGGCCGGGGACCGAGCTCATGGTCGAGGACCTGAAGGCCATGGCCCGGCTGGTCGGCGGTCGCCACGCGCCGGCGCCGTTGTTCCTGTTGGGCGAAAGCATGGGCGCGGCCGTGGTCATGGTGGCGCTGGCCGGCGAGGAGCCGCCGCCCCACGACGGCGCCGTTCTGGTGGCACCTGCGGTGTGGAGCCGCACTACCATGCCGGGGGTGCAGGCCACCGGCCTCGACCTGATCGCCCACATCGCCCCCTGGCTGCCGGTCGACGGCCGCGGGTTCAAGCGCCGGCCCTCGGACAACACCGAGATGCTGGAGGCGCTGGGCCGCGATCCCCTGGTCATCAAGGAGACCCGTTTCGACGCGGTCTACGGCATGGTGAACCTGATGGACCAGGCGCTGGACTCGGTCGAGCGGCTCGACGGCCGGGTCTTGATCCTGTTGGGCGACCACGAGGACATCATCCCCCAAGCGCCGCTGGACGAGTTGCTGCGCCGCCTGCCAAGACAAGCGGCGGAAGGGCCGCGCCTTGCCGTCTATTCCTCCGGCTATCACATGCTGTTGCGGGACCTGCAGGCGGAGGTAGTGCTCACCGACATCGCCCACTGGATCGGCGACGTGCACGCCCCTTTGCCGTCGGCGGCCGACCACCGCGGCGCGGCGCGGCTGGCCGCCGAGCCCTGAGGCCGACGACGGCTCTGGCCAATCGCCGCCACATGCCATAGATTGCCGATCCGGCGCGCCCGTAGCTCAGCTGGATAGAGCGCTTGCCTCCGGAGCAAGAGGTCAGAGGTTCGAGTCCTCTCGGGCGCGCCAGTTATTTCAATATGTTAGAAGAAAACTCTGAGAGCGTTCCCCCGCGTGGGTAGCGCTGCGGGTAGCGATTCGGGTTAATATTCTGTGTAGAGGTAAGCCCAGGTGAGTGCGGGCGATCTCATCGAGGTTGCTCGACACGGGCATTTCACGGATCGAGTTCTTCCGTCGGAGCAGCGGCGCTTCGTGACGGCGTATGCGGCTTGAGGTTGGAATGGCGATCGGGCTACCTCATTGCTGGATCACTTCTTGCAACCGAGCGTCGCCAGCTCAGTCTCGCCTTCGTCCCACCTCGGGCACGGACCCGCCCCGGCGCCGGATGGGTCCGGCCCGACTGCGGGCGAAGGCGGCGCTGTGCGGCGGCTGAAACAGCGTGACGCCGCGCCGTTTCAGAAACGGGGTCAGGGCAAGCCCGGCGGCGAAGCCGCCCAGATGGGCAACGATGGCGATGCCGCCCTGGGCTTGTATCGATGCCGGTAGAGCAAACAACTGCTCGACGATCCAAAGTCCCAACACCAGGAAGGCCGGCACATTGATCGTGCCGACGAAGACGAACAACCAATAGAAGACGCGGATGTTGGCGCGGGGCCAGATCAGGAGATAGGCAGCAATCACGCCGCTGATCGCACCGGAGGCGCCGACCAGGGGCACCCGGCTGGCTGGATCCACCGCCGCATGGGCGAGCGTGCCAACACAGCCGCATATCAAGTAGAAGAACAGATAGCGGAACCGCCCCATGGCGTCCTCGACGTTGTCGCCGTAAAGCCAGAGGAACCACATGTTGCCCACGAGATGCACCAACCCGCCGTGCGAGAACATACTGGTGACCAGCGTAGCCGTAGAGGGGACCCGCGCCAGTTCGCCGGGCAACGCGACCTGTCCGAAAAACACAGCTGGAATGAAGCCGAAGCTCAGCGCATAGGCTTGGCCTTCATACGGTCCCAGCGGGAGTTGCACCAGCAGATAAACCGCCGTGCACACGCCGATGATGGCGAGCGTTATGAGCGGCGGGCCGTGGCGGAGCGGGTTGTCGTCTCGATAGGGAATGAACACGTGGGATAGGCTTCCTGATCAATGGCCGATCCCGGAAACCTAACACATGCTCCAGCACCGTTCGCCCAATAGATTGCTATACGCGGGTCAGGCCTCCGCCTCCCGCGGCTAGACCACTGACCTTGCAGATGCGCGGAAAACGGGGCTCAGACATGAACGATTTGACTCGTTTGCCTGGAGAATCAAGACTCGACCAGGTAGTCCTGATCAAGGCAGACATCACGGGAGGGCTTGTGTCATGAAGTACGTCCTGCTGGGAACATTGAGCGCCGAGTGGGCCACACGCCAAAGAGAACGTGTTGACAGCTCGATGGCTAAGCTCGCTGAACTCGGAGTCACGATGGAGTCCTACTATTACACACAAGGCCAGTATGACTTCGTCGATGTGGTCGACGCGCCTGATTCCGAATCCATACTCGCTTTCTCGGTGTGGTACGTGAATAAGGGCTACGGGCGAATTTCCACTATGCCGGCCTTCGACGATTCAGTGATGGAGGCGGTCGTTCGACGGGCCACCTGACATCATCTCTTTATACCATCGGCCATTATGGCCGACTCCTGGCCTCCCGCTCCCCCACCCGGCCACCCATCGCATACGATCCCGTGGGTGGTCGGGTGGGGGAGCGGGACGAGTCAAGATCAAGGACCGCTAGTATAAGGTGGCCAAACCCGGATGGGTGGTGCATGTTTTATGAGAGACCCGGGTGCCGGGTTGGCCGCCTTCTTTAATCACAGGCTTTCGACGTAACGGATCATGCGCGCGCGCGTCTCGGGATCAGGCAGACGGCCAAAAGCCGCGCCCATGTTCTCGCGCATGT
>JBHICX010000136.1:0-6481 GCA_046759805.1 Kiloniellales bacterium
AGCGGCGCCGCCACCAGGAAGCCGCGCGACTCGATCCCCGCCAGCAACTCCGGTTGGTGTTGGATAACCGCCTTGGTGAGCCGTCCCATCGCCACCTGCCAGGCGTCCGCATGGACGAGCAGGGTGGAGATGTCGTAGAACAGGATGCCGGGTTTCGGAAAGTCCGGAATCGAGCGGATGTGGTCCTTCAGATCCATCGACGCGCCCCCTGCCTGGTCAACCCCTGGGTAGCGCCGGCGACTCTATCCCCGGCCCGGTCGTGTTGCAACGCAGGTCAGCGCTCGCTTCGTGGTGGCAGCAGCGCTCCACTTGCACTAAGTTGTTGTGCTATTGGGGGATCATTGGCGCATCCCGACCATTTCGCAGCCGAGAGGGTTGGTCGATGGGCGAGGCGCTGCCCGCCATCGTCGTCGAGGATTTGCACAAGAGCTTCGGCAGCCTGGAGGTGCTGAAGGGGGTTTCGCTCACCGCCCACGAGCACGACGTCATCTCGATGATCGGCTCCAGCGGGTCGGGCAAGAGCACCTTTCTGCGCTGCATCAACCTCTTGGAGACCCCCGATTCGGGCAAGGTGTGGGTCGGCGGTGAGCTGATCAGGATGCGCCGCACGCGCTCGGGCCACGCCGCCCCCGCCGACCGCAAGCAGGTCGACCGCATCCGCACCCAGATCGGCATGGTGTTCCAAAGCTTCAACCTTTGGACGCACATGACCGTTCTCGAGAACGTCATCGAAGCTCCGGTTCACGTGCTCAAGAAGCCCAGGCCCGAGGCGATTGCGCAAGCCGAGGCGCTGCTGGAGAAGGTGGGGATTGCCGAGAAGCGCAATCACTACCCCGCCCACCTCTCGGGCGGCCAGCAGCAGCGCGCTGCAATCGCCCGGGCGCTCGCCATGGAGCCGAAGCTGATGCTGTTCGATGAGGCGACCTCGGCGCTCGATCCCGAGCTCGTCGGCGAGGTGCTCAGGGTGATCCGCGACCTCGCCGAGGAGGGCCGCACCATGATCATCGTCAGCCACGAGATGGGCTTCGCGCGCGAAGTCTCCTCGGAGGTGATCTTCCTGCACCAGGGTCGGGTGGAGGAACGCGGCTCTCCGGCCCAGGTGTTCGACCACGCGAAGTCGGAGCGCTGCCGGCAGTTTCTGGCCAGCCAGCTGTGAGCGCCGCCGCCAGCGCGTCACTAGTCAAATCATTGTTAAGCATGACCGATTCCCCCTTGACGGGTGCCCTGGAAAGGCGGATCGTTTGGGCACACAAAGCATGAAGGGAGGAACGCCGTGAAAAAGTTAGTTGTCGCCATCGCCGCCTTGCTCGCCCTTGGCATCGGGGCCGGACAGGCCGGAGAGAAGGTCAGGGTCGCCACCGAAGGCGCTTACCCGCCGTTTAACTTCGTGGATAAAAACGGCCAACTCCAGGGCTTTGACGTGGAGATCGCAAACGCCTTGTGCGCGGCCATGAAGGCGGAATGCACCATCGTGGCCCAGGACTGGGACGGCATTATTCCCGGCCTGTTGGCCAAGAAGTACGACGCCATCATCGCCTCGATGTCGATCACGCCTGAGCGTAGGAAGCGGGTGTCCTTCACCAACAAGTATTACGAAACGCCGCTTCGCTTCGTTGCCAAGAAGGGCTCCGGGGTGGAAATATCGAAGGCGGGTCTGAAAGGCAAGGTGATCGGCGCGCAGCGCATGACCACCGGCTCAGATTATGCCGAGAAAAGCTATGGCGACGTCGCCCCGGTCAAGCTGTACGACACCTATGAGAACGCCTTGCTCGATCTCGTCACCGGCCGCGTCGACACCGTCGCCGCCGACGGCATTCCGCTCGCCGAGTGGCTCGATACAAAGGACGGCCAAGGCTTCGAGTTCGTGGGCCAGCCGGTCAAGGTGGACGAAGGCATCGGCATCGCCGTGCGCCAACAGGACACTGGCCTGCTCGCCAAGCTGAACGCGGCGATTGCCCAGATCCGTAACGACGGCACCTATCAGAAGATCAACGCCAAGTACTTCCCGTTCGACCTTTACGGGGACTGACGGTTCGGCGAAGCGCGACAAAGCGCCACCGCCCGGCCGGGGCGGTGGCGCGTTTTTTTTCATAGCGCGAGAGCTCCGCCATGATCGACCTGCAGGGCTACGAAGGTCAGTTGCTCGTAGGTACCATGATGACCATCCGCGTGGCCGTCAGCGCCGTCGTTTTCGGTCTCCTCATGGGGCTCGTCGGCGCGGCGGCGAAGCTGTCCGCCTCGCGTGTCGCGCACGGCGCGGCTGACGCCTATACGACGGTGTTCCGTGGCGAACCGCCGCTTCTCATCCTGCTGATCTTGTACTTCGGCGGCACCGGCGTTTTGTCCCACCTGTCGGAATCGCTGGGCTGGGGCGACCGTGTTGACATCGACGCCTTCACCGCCGGTGTGTTCGGTCTCGGCCTCATCTTCGGCGCCTATGCAACCGAGGTATTTCGCGGCGCCTTCCTCGCCGTGCCGCAGGGCCAGATAGACGCGGCCAAGGCTTGCGGCATGAGCTGGTGGCTCGTGTTTCGCCGCATCCAGTTTCCGCAGGTGCTGCGCTTCGCCCTGCCCGGCCTCGGCAACCTGTGGATGGTGCTGCTTAAAGACACGGCACTGATCTCGGTGATCCAGCTCGACGAACTGATGCGCAAGACGTACATCGCCGCCCAGGCGACCAAGCTACCCTTTACTTTTTACCTGGCGGCGGCGGTGATCTATCTGTGCCTGACGACGGTCTCGATGGTGGGGCAGCGGAACGCCGAGCGGTGGGCGAGCCGCGGGGTGCGGAGCGCGTGAGCCATGGACCTCGTGCTGATCATCGAGAGCCTTCCCAAGTTTCTTGAGGGCACGCTGCTCACCGTGGAACTCGTTGGTCAGGCGCTGATCTACGGCATGGCCATCGCCATTCCGGTCGCGCTCATGCGGGTGTCGCGAAACCCGCTCATATGGGTGCCGGCCTACGGCTACATCTTCTTCTTCCGCGGCACCCCGCTGCTCGTGCAGATCTTTCTGATCTACTACGGCTCGGGGCAGTTCCGGCCGTTCTTCGAGGACATCGGCCTGTGGCCGGTGCTGCGCGAGGCTTACTTGTGCGCGATCATCGCCTTCACCCTGAACACCGCGGCGTATACGGCCGAGATCATCCGCGGCGGCATCGAGGGCGTGCCCTTCGGCGAGGTCGAGGCGGCGCGCGCCTGCGGCATGTCGAAGGTGCTTCTCTACCGTCGCATCATCCTGCCGCGGGCGTTTCGGCTGGCGCTGCAGGCCTACGGCAACGAGGTCGTCCTGATGCTGCAAGCAAGCGTGCTCGCCAGCACGATTACACTGCTGGACCTGATGGGCGTCGCCCGCACGCTCAACGCGCGGTTCTTTGCGTGGGAGATGTTCCTGGTCGCGGCCGTCTTTTATCAAGCCATGGTTTACGTCATCACCCGCGTCTTCAAGTTGGTCGAGTACCGGCTCAGCCCGCACCTGCGCGCGGCGCCCGACGACTTCAGAATCACACGGCCGTCAGTCGTTGGCGCTCGGCCCTCAGCCATCAACCCTCAGCCGAAAGCCGACGGCTGAGCACTGATCGCTAAGGCCTATTGCTCCTCGGCGTGGTCGCCGAAATTGGCGAGCACCTGTCACCCATGTCTGCGGTACGTACAGTGGTAAAAGCCGAGAAATCGTCCGCACCGGCCGCATCACCGGCCGGGCGGCCGGGCTATTGGCGGACGATCCAGCAGTCGAGGCGCCGCGCCTTCAGATCGCGGCACAGCTTGAGCGCCGCCGCCCGGTCCGCGAACGCGCCGATTCGCAAACGATAGAACAAGCCGCGCCGGCCGAGGTCGGCCCGCTCCACTCGGTGCGGCAAGCCGCCGAGCAGGTCGGGATGGACGCGGTTCAGTTGGCTCCAGGTCGCCTGGGCCGCCGCCGGCGTCCGGTGGGCGACCAGCTGGATCATGTAACCGTCGCCGTCGCCCGCCTCGGGCGTGGCCAGGGCGGCGGTCTCGGGTGGCGTCGCCGGCGGCGGGACCTCGGGCGGGGCGGCCGAGGGGGGTGTTACCACCGGCGGCGGTGGCACCGGAGCGCGAGGCGGCGGCGCTTCGACCGCCGCCGCCGAGGGGGGCGTTGCCACCGACGGCAGCGGGGCCAGAAGCGGCTGCTCCTCTGCCGCGGCGGGCTTGGGAACGCGGTCGGGATCGCCCTCGACCGGCTCGCGCAAGATGCCGGTAGGAAGCTGCTCGCGGTTGATGGCGTGGGCGTTCGCCCGCCGCTGCCAGTGCTCGGCCTCGGCGTAGTCCTGCGGCACACCCGCACCCTTGAGATACATCTGGGCCAGGTTTTCCTGGGCGATCGGGTCATCCTGCGCGGCGGCGCGCCTGATCCACATGGCGGCCTTGGCCCGGTCCTGCGTCACCCCCTGGCCGCTGAAGTACATCGTGCCGAGACGGTTTTGCGCCGCCGCCAGGCCGCGCTCGGCGGCGACGCGCAACCAGCGGGCGGCCACTTCCAAGTCGACGACGCCGGTATCACCGCGACTGTAAATGATCCCGAGATTGTAGGCGGCCGCGGCGTGGCCGGCTTCGGCCAAGGGACGGAAGATCGCCATCGCGGCCGCTACGTCACCCAGATCATAGGCCTGGACGCCGGCCTCGAAGTCGGCTGCGGCGGTCCCATGGGACGGCGTGAGGGCGGCGCCTACCACAAGCCAAATGGTGATAGCCCATCGTTTCATGATCGGACTCCCAGCCCTTTCACCTGGCCGCCATGCGCGCCGGGGACGGCGCACGAACTCAGCCCTTGATTTACACTATAGTGTATGTCAGTCTTAGATGCACTACAATATCTAGCACGATCAAGATCCATGGAATGGTCCGCTGAGAGGATCGAAACGCTGAAGCGGATGTGGGCCCAAGGGGCCAGCGCCCGCGACATCGCCCGGCGCCTCGGCGGGACCACGCGCAATGCGGTGATCGGCAAGGCCTACCGGCTCGGGCTTTCGGGGCGGGCGGCGCCACCGCCCAAGCCGGTGCCGGAACGGCCGAGCCGGCCATTGACCAACATCCTGAACCTCACCGATCGGATGTGCCGCTGGCCCTCGGGCCATCCGGACCAGGCGGAATTCGGATTCTGCGGCCAGCCGGTGATGTCCGGCCGGCCCTATTGCCGCGAGCACTGCAGGCGCGCCTACGCGGCGGGCCGAGATTCGGCGGCCTGAACCCGAAGCCGGCGCGACTTCGCGCCTGCGCATCCGATCCCTCTTGCGCGTCGCGGCCCCGGTACAAGGGCCGCAATCGCACGTGATCCGTCGCGCCTTTCGGCCGCCAAGGCCCGCGCCCGCTACATACATCACACAAACCGGTTTGGTTGCGGTATAAAAACCATTGTGCCGGCCGCAAGGCCGACCCGTGTCAATGGAGGGCATCCAAATCGGCGTCGCCCGATCGGGCTCGCAAGGCGGCGGGGGCGAGGTGTCCCGGCGCGACAGGGAGGGAGGACCGACCGATGAAGGTCCAGTCGATCTTGGCGGCCAAGGGCACGAAAGTGATGACCACGCGACCGGGGGCGACGATCGGCACGGTCATCCGCAAGATGCGGCTGGATAAGGTCGGCGCCCTGGTGGTCAGCGACGACGGCGAGCGCGTGCTCGGGCTCGTCTCGGAGCGCGACATCGTCCACGGGTTGGCCGAACACGGCGCCGAGCTGCTGGCGCTCAAGGTCGCCGACCTGATGACCCGGGGCGGCCCGACCTGCACCCGGGAGGACAGTATTCGCAAGGTCATGGCCGACATGACCCAGCGCCGGGTCCGGCATTTGCCGGTGGTCGAGGGGGGGCGGCTGGGCGGCATCATCAGCATCGGGGACGTGGTGAAGAACCGCCTCGAAGAGATGGAGTTGGAGACCAACGTCCTGCGCGACGCCTATCTCGCCACCCGCTGACCACGGCCGCGCCGGGGCCAAATCCACGGGCGCCTTATCCCATGCCTCGGCCAGCGAAGGGAGACGATTGCCATGAAGGTCGAGTCGGTCCTCGAGGCCAAGGGCCGCGACATCATCACCATATCAAGCGACGCCAAGGTCGCCGAGGCCGCCCGGATGTTGAAGGACAAGCGAATCGGCGCCCTGGTGGTCAGCGACGACGGGACGACGGCGGTCGGCATCCTCTCGGAGCGCGATATCGTGCACGCCATGGTCGATCACGGGCCGGCGGTCCAGGATCTGCTGGTGAGCGATCTGATGACTCAAGAGGTCATTACCTGCGCACCCGACGACGCCATCGTCGATCTGATGACGCAGATGACCGAGCGGCGCATCCGCCACCTGCCGGTGGTAAAGGACGGCGTGCTGTGCGGCATGGTGAGCATCGGCGACGTGGTGAAGAACCGGATCGAGGAGGTCGAGACCGAAGCCAGCGCCATGCGCGAGTTCATCACCGGCTATTGAGCCCGCCCCGGCGCGTTCTGGGAGTTGGTGATTCAGCGGAACCGGCCCG
>JBHICX010000137.1:0-6466 GCA_046759805.1 Kiloniellales bacterium
GACGATCGCGTCGAGGGCGCCGGCCCGCGGCCGTCGAGCGCCCGCTTGCAGCGCCCGTAGGCGGCGCCGAGGCGGCGGCTCTCGGCCGCGAAGCGCGGGCCGCTCTGGGCGCGCAAGCGCGCGATCTCGCCTGCCGGGACCGCCGCGTAGCGCCCCTCGCCGCCGGAGGTGACGATGCCGACGAGCCGCCCCGCGACATCGACCAGCGCGCCGCCGGAGTTGCCGTACTGGCTGTAGGCGGTCGAGTGCAGATGCGCCAGGGGCCGCCCCGGCGCCAGCGGCGCCATGAGCCGGCCCGGCGGATAGGCGCGAATGAGGCCCAACCGCACGTCGGCGGCCACGGTGTACAGGTCGCCGCTCACCGCGGTGCCCGGAGGGGCCGGCGCCAGCGCCGGGCCATCGAGCCCCGGCACCTCGATCAGCACCAGGTCACCCGGATAGGCGGTCGGGACCACCCGTCCCTGGCGCCGCCGGCCGTCGCCGTCGATCACCTCGACCTCCGGATTGTCGGCCACGTTGTGGCGGTTGGTGACCAACAGCCCCGGGGCGATGAGCGTGGCGCTGCCCTCGTCGAAGGAGGCAATGGCGAACACCGAGGCCCGTGCTGCGCACACCGGCTCCGGCGCCCGACATTCGAGCCTGGCCCCGGCGAGCGCCGCCGACGCGACGGCGAGCCCGAGCGCCAGGGCGACGGTGCCGATTCGGGCCCTGGTCGATCGCACTCCCACGGTTACCCCCCCGCCATCATGGCGATGTCGAACCGTATTGCGGCGCGCCGAGCGCAGCTATACCGAGAAGTACTTGGCCGCCGGGTGGTGTAGCACGATGGCGCTGGTCGACTGCTCGGGATGCAGCTGGAATTCCTCGGATAGGCTGACCCCGATGCGCCCGGCGTCGAGCAGACCCAGGATCTGGGTCTGGTCCTCGAGCCGCGGACAGGCCGGGTAGCCGAACGAGTAGCGCGAGCCGCGATAGCCCTGGCGCAACAGCGCCTCGCGGTCGCGGGCGTCGTCCTGGGCGATGTCCAGCTCGGCGCGGACGCGCTTGTGCACGTATTCGGCCAGGGCCTCCGCCATCTCGACGCCGAGGCCGTGCAGGAAGACGTAGTCCTGATAGCGGTCGTCGGCGAACCATTCGCGGGCCACGTCGGAGGCCCGCTGGCCCACGGTCACCACCTGCAGCGCCACCACGTCGCGGGCTTCGGGCCCATCCGCCACGTCGCGGACGTAGTCGGCGATGCACTTGCGCTCGCCGTCGCGCTCGCGCGGCAGCTCGAAGCGGGCCAGCTCGCGCACCCCGTCCTCGGCGAACAGGATCAGCGCATCGCCCTCGGCCGCCGCCTTCCAGTAGCCGTAGCCGGCCTTGGGCGCCAGGATGTGGTCCTCGACGCAGGTGTCGATCAGGCGCTTCAGCTTCGGCCTCAGCTCCTTCTTCGCCCAGGCCATGTATTCCTTCAAGCTGCGGCCGTCCTTCCGATAGCCCCAGTGGAACTGGTAGAGCATGCGCTCGTTGAGGAAGGGTGTGAGCGCCTTCGGTGCCACTTGGTCGATGACCCGCGGCCCCCAGAACGGTGGCGCCGGCACCCTCACCCCGCGGCCGAGCTCGGCCCGGCGCCCACGCGCCCAGTCGCCATCCGCCGCCTGCGGGACCGGCGCCTCCGGCCGGCGCCGCCGCGACGGCCGTGCCGCCCGTTTCCGCGCCCGTTCCTCGACATGGGCGTCAAAGCCGTCGCTCACCACCTTTGCCATCAGGTCGAGCCCGTCGAAGGCATCGCGGGCATAGGCCAAGCGGCCGCAGTCATAGGTGTCGCGGCAGTCCTGCTCGACATAGGCGCGGGTGAGCGCGGCGCCGCCGAGCAGCACCGGAATGCGGAGCTCCTGGCGCGACATCTCCTCCAGGTTCTCGCGCATCACCACGGTCGACTTGACCAACAGACCCGACATGCCGATGGCGTCCACCCGGTGTTCCTCGGCCGCGGCCAGGATGTTGGAGATCGGCTGTTTGATGCCCAGGTTAACCACCTTGTAGCCGTTGTTGGTGAGGATGATGTCGACCAGGTTCTTGCCGATGTCGTGGACGTCGCCGCGCACCGTGGCCAGCACCACGGTGCCCTTCTCATGGCCCTCGACCCGGTCCATCTTCGGCTCCAGATAGGCCACCGCCGCCTTCATGGTCTCGGCCGACTGCAACACGAACGGCAGCTGCATCTTGCCGGCGCCGAACAGATCGCCGACCACCTTCATGCCGTCGATGAGGAAGGTGTTGATGATGTCGAGCGGCGGGTAGCGGGCCAGCGCCTCCTCGAGGTCGGCTTCCAGGTCGATTCGGTCGCCGTCGATGATGCGCTGCTTCAGCCGCTCCTCGACCCGGGCCGAGCGCTCGGCCTTGGTGGCTTCCGCGGCGGTGCGGTCCTGGAACAGGGCGATGAAGGCGTGCAGCGGGTCATGGCCGTCGCGGCGCCGGTCGTAGATCAGGTCCTCGGCGGCCTCGACCTCTTGCGGCGGGATCTTGTGCAGCGGCACCATGCGGCCGTAATGCAGGATCGCCCCGGTCATGCCGCGTTTGAGCGCGTGGTCCAGGAACACCGAGTTCAGCACCTGCCGCGCCGCCGGATTGAGGCCGAAAGAGACGTTGGACAGCCCGAGGATGATCTGGCACTCGGGCAGCTCCGCCGCCAGCCGCTCAATCGCGTCCAGGGTCCACAGGCCGAGCTTGCGGTCGTCCTCGTTGCCGGTGCAGATGGTAAAGGTGAGCGGGTCGATCAAAAGATCGGACGGCTCCAGCCGGTGCCGCCCGACCGCGAACTCATACAGCCGCTTCGCCACCTCGACCTTGCGCGCGCTCTCCTTGGCCATGCCGGCCTCGTCGATGGTGAGGGCGATGACCGCCGCACCGTGGCGTTTGGCCAGCATGAGCCGCTGCTCGGCCGGCGCCTCGCCGTCCTCGAAGTTGATGGAGTTGATGACCGGCTTGCCGCCATACAGCCCGAGCGCCGCCTCCAGCACCGGGTATTCGGTCGAATCGATCACGAGCGGCGCGGTGACCGCGCCGCGCAGGCGCGACACCAACTCCACCATCTCGGCGCCCTCGTCGCGGCCGACAAAGGCGGTGCACAGGTCGAGCGCGTTGCTGCCCTCCTTGACCTGGGCCCGGCCCATCTCGACGCAGCCGTCCCAGTCCTGGCGTGCCTGCAGCTCGCGGAACCGCTTCGAGCCATTGGCGTTACAGCGCTCGCCGATCGACAGATAGGCGCGTTCCTGGCGCAGCGTCACCTGGCCGTACAGCGAGGCCAGCGCCGGCTCCCAGTGGACCGTGCGCCGGGCCCTGGCGGGGCGGCGACGGCCGTTCGACCGATCGACCAGCATGGCGTCGAGGGCGGCGATGTGCTCGACGGTGGTGCCGCAGCAGCCGCCGACCATGGCGATCCCGTCCTCCTCGATGAAACGCGCCTGCCACTGCGCCAGCTCGGCCGGGCTCAGCGGGTAGACCGGGCGGCCGTCGATCAGCTCCGGCAACCCGGCGTTCGGCTGCACCGAGATCGGCCCGGGCCAGTTGTCGCCGAGCCACTTCACGTGCTCGGCCATCTCCTGCGGGCCGGTGGCGCAGTTGATGCCCATCATCGCCACGTCAAGCGCCCGAACCACGGTGGCCGCGGCGGCGATGTCGGTGCCGACCAGCAGCGTCCCGGTGCCCTCGACCGTCACCTGGACGATGATCGGCAGATCGCGCCCGGCCTCGCCAAGCGCGCGCTTGGCGCCGTTCACCGCCGCCTTCATCTGCAGCGGATCCTGACAGGTCTCGACCAAGAGGCCGTCGACCTCGCCGGCGACAAGTCCGGCGCACTGCACGGCGAACGCATCCTCCAGGGTCGGGTAGTCGATATGTCCGAGGCTGGGCAGCCGGGTGCCGGGTCCGACCGACCCCAGCACGAAGCGCTGGCGCCCGTCCCCGCCGAACTCCGCCACCGCCTCGCGGGCCAGCTCGGCCGCTTCGCGGTTGAGGTCGAAGGCGTCTTCTGCCAGATCGAACTCGCCGAGGGTCACCGGCGAGCCGCCGAAGCTGTTGGTCTCGATCACGTCGGCGCCGGCGGCGAGGTAGCCCATGTGGATCTCGCGCACCACGTCGGGACGCGAGCGGTTGAGGATCTCGGTGCAGTTCTCCTTGCCCCAGAAGTCCTTCGCTACGTCGAGGTCGTGCGCCTGCACGCGGCTGCCCATGGCGCCGTCGCAGAGCAACACCCGTTCCGACAGGAGGTCGAGAAAATCGGCCATCGGCGCCTCGCTGTATCAGACCGGCGAGGCGGGCGCGGCGGCCGCCGTCGCGCCGTCGTCGCGGGCGCGCACGCCCAAGGCGCGGCAGATGTCAGTGACCAGCTCGGACCGGTTGAGCGTATAGAAATGAAACGCATCGATGCCCTCATCACACAGGGTCCGGCACAGCTCCACCCCGACCGCCGTCGCCACCTTGTGCCGCCTCGGCGGGTCGTCGTCCAGGCCGTCGAAGAGTTTTGCCAGCCAGTCCGGCACCGTGGCGCCACACATGGCGCTGAACCTGGCCACCTGGGCGAAATTGTTCACCGGCATGATCCCCGGCACCACCGGCATCGTGATACCGGCCGACCGCACCCGTTCGAGGAAACGCAGGAAACAAGCGGCCTCGAAGAAGTACTGGGTGATGGCCCGGGTCGCGCCGGCGTCCATCTTGCGCTTCAGATAGTCCAGTTCGGCCGCCGAGCTCGACGCCTCCGGGTGGGTCTCCGGGTAGGCCCCGACGCTGAGCTCGAAGTCGGCGATCCGCTTCAGCCCGGCGACCAGATCGACGGAGGACTCATAGCCCCCCGGGTGCGGACGGTAGCGGCCGGTTCCGGCCGGGGGGTCACCGCGGATGGCGACGATATGGCGAATGCCTGCCTGCCAGTAGCCGCGCGCTACCGCGTCCACCTCGGCGCGCCGCGCGCCGACGCAAGTGAGGTGTGCGGCCGGCGTGAGCGTGGTCTCGCGGTGGATTCGCCGGACCGTGTTGAGGGTGGCCTCGCGGGTGGAGCCGCCGGCGCCGTAGGTGACCGAGACGAATCGGGGCCGAAGGGGCGCCAACCGCTCGATGCTCGTCCACAGCCTGGCTTCCATCTGCGGCGTCTTCGGCGGGAAGAACTCGAACGAGAGCTTGAGACCGGCGGAGGCCGACACTCCGTCGCCGGTCGTCGCAGCGTCCGGATCGCTAGTGTGCGGTGGCATGGCCCGGCTCATTGGCGCCGGCGCCGGCACGCACCGCCGGCCAGATCGATACGGTGAGCGGATCGCCCGGCAAGTGCAGCACCGACTCGGCCGATAGACCGACCGACCGGCACCATTGCGCCACCTCCTCGTCGGCGAACCCCAATCGGCGGTGGGCGTGTTCTTTGCGCAACACCTCCTGGTGATGCGGCCCGAAGTCGATGACGTACAGCCGCCCGCCGGCACGCAGCACTCGTGCCACCTCGGCCAGCACCGCGGCGGGCTGTTCGGCATAGTGCAGGACCTGATGGATTACCGCCGCGTCGAACGACTGGTCAGCGAACGGCAGTTGATACATGTCGGCCTGGCGGACCAGGCAGTTCCTCAAGCCGGCGCGGTCGAGGTTGGCGCGTGCGATGGCCAGCATCTCACGCGACAGATCGATGCCGACGGCGTGTTCCGCGCGCTTGCCCAGCAGCCGCAACATGCGTCCGGTGCCGGTGCCGACGTCAAGGAGATCGCGAATGCCGGTCTTCGGCACCATCGCCAGCAGCGCCCGCTCGACCTCGCGATCGTCGACATGCAGCGAGCGGATCTTGTCCCATTGCGCGGCGTTGGCGCGGAAGTAGGCGGCCGCGGCCTCGGCGCGGGTCCGACGCACCTCCTCGAGGCGCTCCAGGTCACGCGCGACCGCCCGTTCATTGGTCGGGACGAGGTCGATCAGCGTCCGCACCAGCTCGCCACACCGGCCGCGCTCGGCCAGTCGAAAGAACGCCCAGGTGCCCTCGCGGAAGCGCTCCAGGAGGCCGGCGTCGCACAACAGCCTCAGATGCCGAGACACCCGCGGCTGGCTCTGGCCGAGGATTTGCGTCAGCTCGCTGACCGTAAGCTCGGCCCGGGCGCACAGCATCAGGATGCGCATCCGGGTCGGTTCGGCCACGGCGCGCAGCGCCGCCAACATCACCTCCATGTCGATCCTCCCACTTGGTCCGAAGAGATAATATCATAAAGATATAAACAAGTCTTTATGAATCAGCCAGTCGCCCCAGATGCCGCACCGGTGGTGCTTCGGACGGCGCCGTCGGCGACCGCAGGTCGAACGGACTGAAGCACTTACTGTTTGGTCGGAGCCAGCCCACGCCCCCACCCGGCACCTCAACCGTACGATGCCGTCGGTGGGCGGGTGGGGGCGTGGGCTGGCGCGATTCCAATCAAGCTGAAAATCGATCCGGCGCTCTCAGGAGCGCCGGTCC
>JBHICX010000138.1:0-6458 GCA_046759805.1 Kiloniellales bacterium
CAGCCCCGCGGCCCGTGCCGGACGGCCGAGACCAACGAGCCAGAAGCCGCCATCGACTGCCGGGCCGAACACCGTATCGTGGGTGTCGAGGGCGGCGAAGGCGGCGGCGATGTGGCGCGCCCGGATGTCGGGGATGTCGCTGCCGACGATCACCCCGCGGCCGGGCGGTAGGGTGCCGAAGGCGCGCGCCATGCGGGTGCCGAGATTGCCGCGGCCTTGCGCCAGCCGCGGCATATCGGGTGGCCACGGGTCACCGTTGGCGGCCGCGTTGTCGGGCGTAAGCGCGATCCAGGTGCGCCACCGTGAGTCGCCACCGACACGCCGCAACAGCCCGGCCAGCGTCTGGCGGTAGAAGGCCAGCGCCGCGTCCTCGCCGATGCCAGCGGCGAGCCGGCGCTTCACTCGGCCCGGCCGAGGCGCCTTGGCGAACACGACCAGATGGTTGGCCAGGGTCATTCGCAGCGTGACCCTTGAATGGCTTAGCTCGGATATTCGACGCGGCTCATAATACAGAGCCGGCACGCCGGTGCGGCGGCGAATTTGTTCTTGAAATGTTCTCTCTGCTGGCCTAGCCTGGGCGGATGGACGGGGTGCTTCCCGATCGGCCCAGGAAGACGCGGGGCGCCGTCGGCAACCCGACGGGACGCTACGAGCCGGCGGTGCGCATGGCCATCGACGACGGCTGGCCGGCCGGGCCAGAGGCGGCGGACGAGGCGCCGCCGCTCGGCACCACGGTGCAGGTCGATGCGAGCCGCACGGTGATCGCCCGCAATTGCTCGCCCGACGTTCCGTTCGAGCAGTCCATCAACCCCTATCGCGGCTGCGAGCACGGCTGCATCTACTGCTTCGCCCGGCCGAGCCACGCCTTTCTCGGCCTGTCGCCCGGGCTCGACTTCGAATCGCGGCTGTTCGTCAAGCCCGACGCCGCAATGCTCTTGCGGCGCGAGCTGGCTGCCCCGGGGTACCGCTGCCAGGTAATCGCGATCGGCACCAACACCGACCCCTACCAGCCGATCGAGCGGCGCTACCGGGTGATGCGCGAGATCCTCGAGGTCCTCGCCGCCTCGGACCACCCGGTGGCGATCACCACCAAGTCGGCGCTGGTGACCCGCGATATCGACCTGTTGGCGGCGATGGCGGCGAAGCGGCTGGCGCTGGTCAACGTCTCGGTCACCACGCTGGAGCGCGACCGCGCCCGCCGCATGGAGCCGCGGGCGGCGACGCCGGCCACCAGGCTCGAGACCATCCGGGCGCTTAGCACGGCCGGCGTGCCCACCGGGGTGATGGCGGCGCCGATGATCCCCGGCCTCAACGACCACGAGCTGGAGCGCATCCTGGAGGCCGCCGCCGCGGCCGGGGCGCGCCGGGCGAGCACCATCCTCCTGCGCCTGCCGCTGGAGATCAAGGAGCTGTTCGCCGACTGGCTCGAGGCCCATTACCCGGAGCGGGCGAGGCGGGTGCTGGGCCTGGTGCGCGACACCCGTGGCAGCGCCCTCTACCGCGACCGCTTCGGCGAGCGCATGACCGGCACCGGCGCCTATGCCGAGCTCATCCGCCGCCGCTTCCGGCTGGCCGCCAAGCGGCTCGGCCTCGACCGGGATGACTGGCGCCTGGCCACCGACCGGTTCCGGCCACCGCCCGCCGCCGACCGGCAGCTGCGACTTCTGTAGCCTCTGATGACGGCCGGCCGGACCGGCGCCGGCCGCGCGACTGGACCGGCGGTCACTGGAACTACACGGTCGCGTCGAATTTCTGTTATGGCTATGATCGCCGCCACCGGCGAGCGCCATGACACGGACAGGCCGTACGGCTTTGAATGAGCCGTTAGGGAAGATGCTAAGCAAAGGTGTGTCGGGTGACGCCTGGCCGCTTGCGGTCGCGGCGGCGAGGCCGGGCGGTTTCGATCGGCCGCGCCAGGCCGCTCACGGTGCATTGGCGCGGAAACGACGGCCGCTGGCTCGCCAACGTCCTGGCCGAGAGAGAGTGGATGTCCGGTAAGATCGACCAAAACAAGGATCGACTGATCCGCGACCTTGCCAAGTTCCCCTCGGAAAACCCGAATCCTATTCTGAGGGTGGCCGGCGAAGGCGACCTGCTTTACGCCAACGAGGCCGCCCGCTCGCTTGACGGGCTGCTTGGGGGAGCGGACGGGAATGCGCTGAACGAGACGTTGGCGGATGCCATCTACGATGCCTTCGCTCAGGCCACGCGCACGGAAGTGGACCTCGTCTGCGGCGATCGCACGTACGTCTTCACACTGACGCCGGTGGCCGGTGAGCCCTACCTCAACATCTACGGCCGGGACGTCACCGAGGAACGGCACGCCAATCAGCGGATCCGAGACCTCGCCAAGTTTCCCTCCGAGAACCCGAACCCGGTCCTGAGGGTGACCGGCGAGGGCGGCCTTTTGTATGCCAACGAGGCCGCCCGCTCGCTCGACGGGCTGCTGGCCGGCGCCGAGCGCGATGTGCTGAGCCAGGAACTGATGGACGCCGCCTCGGAGGCGTTCGCTTCGGCTAGGTCCAAGGAAGTGGCGTTTACCTGCGGGGATCGGATCTATGCCTTCACGCTGACGCCGGTGGCCGGTGAGCCCTACCTCAACGTCTACGGTCGCGACATCACCGAGGAGCGGCACGCCAAAGAGCAGCTCCTGGCGGCCAAGGACTCGCTGGAGGAGCGCGTCAAGGAACGAACCGCTTCCGTGCGCTTGCTTCAGAATATCGTGATTGCGGCGAATGAAGCCTCGACCATGGAAGAGGCGTTGCTGGCCTGCCTCGCCGAGGTCTGCGTCTACACCGGGTGGCCGGCGGGCCATGCCTACCTCCCGACCGACGACGGGACCGGCAATTTCGCCGCCTCGGGGCTGTGGCACCTGGATCCGCCGGAGCGCTTCGCATCCCTGCGCGAGGCAACCGACAATATCCGCTTCGCAGCGGGGACGGGACTTCCGGGTCGGGTGGTGGCAAGCGGACAGCCCGCCTGGGTCCTCGACCTCGCCGGCGACAGCGATTTCTCCCGGGCGGCGGTCGTGCAAGAGGTTGGGCTGAAAGCCGCGCTGGCCTTCCCGGTCATGTTGGGCGCGGAAGTCGTCGCGGTGCTGGAATTCTTCGCCGCCGAGGCGACCCCGCCGGATCGGGAAACGCTGACCGCAATGGGACATATCGGCACCCAGCTCGGCAGCGTCGCCGAGCGCAAGCGAGCCGAGGCCGCGCTCAGGAAACGGGAGGAAGAACTGGCCGAGGCGCGCGATCAGGCGGTCCGGGCAAACAGCGCCAAATCGGACTTCCTCGCCAAGATGAGCCACGAGCTACGCACGCCGCTGAACGCCATCATCGGCTACAGCGAGCTGTTGCTCGAAGAGGCCGAGGAGGAGGGCCAGGAGGCGTATATCCCCGACCTCCACAAGATCGAGGCGGCGGGCAAGCATCTGCTGGCATTGATCAACGACGTGCTGGATCTGTCCAAGATCGAGGCCGGCAGGATCGACCTCTACTTCGAGACCTTCGATATCAAGCAGATGATCGATGACGTCGCGAGCACCATCACGCCGCTCGCGGAGAAGAACGAGAACACCTTGGAGTTGCGCTGTCCCGACGACGTGGGCGTCATGCACAGCGATTTGACCAAGATCCGCCAGTCCCTGTTCAACCTTCTCAGCAATGCCTGCAAGTTCACGAATAAGGGTAAGGTGACGCTCGAGGTTTCCCGCGCGCAGGCAGACGACGGCGAGGAGATCATCTTCGCCGTTACCGACGAAGGCATCGGGATGACACCGGAGCAGGTTGACAAGGTGTTCGACGCCTTCACCCAGGCCGAATCCTCGACCACGCGCGATTATGGCGGAACCGGGTTGGGCCTGGCGATCACCAAGAACTTCTGCCAGATGTTGAACGGCGATATCACGGTCGCCAGCGAGCCGGGCAAGGGATCGAGCTTCGTCATTCGGTTGCCTGCCACGGCCAGCGCGCCCGACCTCGGGCCCGAGACACCCCATGATGCCGTAACCGTCTCCCCGGTGGCCGCGACCGTCCTGGTCATCGACGACGATCCGGTGGTGCGCGATCTGCTGCAACGCCATCTCGGCCGCAGCGGCTATCGGGTAGAGACCGCGGCCGGCGGCGAGGAAGGGCTGCGACTCGCGCGTGAGATGCGTCCCGACGCCATCACGCTGGACGTGCTGATGCCGGAGATGGACGGATGGGCCGTGCTCAGCGCGCTGAAGAACGATCCGGGGCTGGGGGAAATTCCGGTCATCATGCTCACCATCGTGGACCAGCGCAGCATCGGTTTCTCTTTGGGGGCGTCGGACTACCTGAACAAGCCGGTCGATCGCGACCAACTGCTCGCGGTTCTGCACAAGCACTGTCCGGCCAAGACACCGCGCCGGGTTCTGTTGGTGGAGGACGACGCGCCAACACGGGAGGCGATCCGCCGGGTGCTGGAGAGACACGACTGGATCGTCGCCGAGGCGGAGAACGGCCTGGTCGGACTGGAGCGCCTGGCGGACGCCGTTCCCGACATCATCCTGTTGGACCTGATGATGCCGGAAATGGACGGCTTCGAGTTCGTCTCGAAGCTGCGCGAGAGCGATGAGTGGCAGAGTATTCCGGTCGTCGTGGTCACCGCGAAGACCTTGACCGCCGAGGATCGCAGGCAATTGAACGGGCGGGTGGAACGGCTCATTCAGAAGGCCGATCACAAGCTCGAGGCGCTGCTCGCGTCCCTCGACGAGATGCTCCCGCGGCAGCCCGCACCGCCCACCGGCGAAGGATCCCCGTGACCGACGCCGCCGACGACAGCCACCGCGTTCGCCGCATCCGGCTCGCCAACATGCGCCAGGAGTTGTTGGCGCCGGTGAGCGCCATCGTCGGCTATGGGGAACTGCTGGAAGAGGGCGCTGCGCGGGACAGTGCGGACGAAATCATCCCCGACCTGGAGCGGATTGTTCATGCGGCGCGGGAGTTGTCCGACACCGTCGACCGCCTGTTTGACACGGAGGTGGCGCAGGGTCTCTTCGAGGGAAGCGACATCGCCGAAGTGCAGAAGAAGTTGCGCCACGACCTCCGTACGCCCTTGAACGCCATCAAGGGCTACGGGGAGATGTTGCTGGAGGACCTGGACGACCTTGGCGGCGAGGCGCTGCGGCCGGACTTCATGAAGCTCTTGGCCGAGGCCGATCGTCTCTTGTCGCAGATCGACAGCATCGTCGACTTCTCGCGGACCGAGCTCGCCGGACCGGTCGGAGATCCGGGCCGGAGCCAGGCGGCGGCCATGTTCGCCGAGCTGGCGCGTAGCATTCGCCCGGTCGGCGAGGATCAACCGCGGGCCATGGAATCCGGCTACATCCTGGTGGTCGACGACATCGAGACCAACCGCGAGCTGTTGTCCCGCCGGCTCGGCCGCGCCGGTCACCGTGTGGCGGTGGCCGAGGGCGGCCGCCAGGCGCTACGCATGATGCAGACCGAGAACTTCGACTTGGTGCTATTGGACCTGATGATGCCCGAGATGAATGGCTTCGAGGTCCTTTCCCACCTCAAGGCGGATCGCCGCCTGCACGAAGTCCCGGTGATCATGATCTCGGCACTCGACGAGACCGACAGCGTCATCCGCTGCATCGAGGCCGGCGCCGAGGATTATCTGCCCAAGCCGTTCGACCCGGTTCTCTTGAAGGCCCGCATCAGCGCCTGTCTGGAAAAGAAGCAATGGCGGGATCGCGAGCGCATGTACCTTGATCGATTGGAAACCGAGAAGGAGAAATACGAAAGGCTGTTGCTCAACATCCTGCCGCGGCAGGTCGTCGGGCGCTTGAACGACGGCGAGTCCGTCATCGCCGACCGCTTCGATCAAGTGACCGTGCTGTTCGCCGACCTGGTGGGGTTCACGGGGCTGTCGGCCCGGCTGCCGCCGAGCCAGCTGGTCGAGTATCTCAATCACCTGTTCTCGGAGTTCGACATCCTGGCGCGGGATCTGGCGGTGGAGAAAATCAAGACCATCGGCGACGCCTACATGGTGGTGGCGGGGCTGCCGGAACCCCGGTCCGACCATGCCGAAGCCGTCGCCCGGATGGGGCTCGGCATGATCGATACCCTGGAGCGGGTCAATCGGGCGGTTGCGAATCCGCTCGGGATCAGAATCGGGATTCACTCCGGACCGGTGGTCGCCGGCATCATAGGAACGCACAGGTTCGTGTATGACGTATGGGGCGACACGGTAAACCTGGCCAGCCGGTTGGAAGCCCATGGCTTGCCGAACCGTATTCAAATCTCCGAGGCGACTGCAGACCTTCTCGCTCGCGGCTTCGACCTGGAGCCCCGGGGCAGCATCGAGGTCAAGGGAAAGGGCAGGCTGAAAACCTTCTTCCTGAATGGCGCCAAGGGGTAAGTGGCCAGGGCCGGCGGGGCGGCGTCGGGTTACCGGCCGGTTCAGCCGCCAAGCAGGCGTTCGATCTTGCCCAACAG
>JBHICX010000139.1:0-6439 GCA_046759805.1 Kiloniellales bacterium
GGAGAAGTCGAAATAGAAGTCGATGTTGGACCCGGTCATGCTCTACTCCAATGGCGGCGTCTCGCTGCGGCCGTCGCGGCCGGCGGGGGCCGGCCAGCCTAGCACGGCTTCACTCGCGCCGGCAGGCCCGAGGGGTCAGGGTGTTGTTCGAATTACGACACACACCATCAAACGAGAACATTTGATGATTAGCTATTCACCGGCTTTCGCTGTAATAAGCCCCCCCGCATAGCCGGCAACCGCAAACAACAGATTAGCGACCGGTGTCCATTCAACCTTATCTAGGACAAACGCAAATGCTGCGATAAATAGCACAACCGTAAGTACTAATGCGCTCGTAGTATACTTCCCAAAACCTGGTGTCTTGGTTCTAAAGATTCCATAGATGCTTCCTCCAAAAAGCACTATAACACCAACACCCATCACGATTGAATAGTTCTGCATAGTTTTCCTCCGATTTTGGGGTTTCGTGCAAATCAGCTCGGGAGCGCGCGATATCGTGACAACCCACCTTCAATAATGTTGAATCGCCCGACACGGCGGCCTCCCGGTTCGAGAGTCTGACGGTAGGCCGTGACTCTTTCTATCTGTCCTCGCGCTCGTCACCGGTCGGCAGTCTCCCTGCCGGCTCACGACCCTCCTCATAAGCGCCTGCATCCAGCCGCGAATAGGCTAACCTAATCGGTTTGGCGGCGCAATAACTAATCGCTGATCCAATCGGATTTCGCTTGAACCACAGGCAGATTAGATGTATGTAGAGGTGCGAGGAGGTATCAGCCATGACCGAACAAGCCGCGCCCACCACCACCGGCACCACCGCAAGAACTGGTAAACGAGAGCGGAGTCCCTCTTTCCCCTACATCCCGCTAGAGAAGGCAATCGAACGCGTGCGGGCGATGGAGCAGCAGCACAAGCAGTTTGAGGCCGTTCCTGCCGTGGTCGCCAAAACCTGGGGCATTACCCCGAAGAGCAGTACCTTTCTACAAACTATTGCCGCTCTCAAGGCTTTTGGCCTGACAGATGATCACGGCGTTGGCAAGAATCGCAAACTCAGGGTCTCTGATCTCGCTCGACGTATTCTGCATGATACTCGCCCAGGGGCACGTGAAGCTGCTCTAAAGGAAGCGGCATCGAAACCTAAGTTACTACGTGACTATGCGGTTGCCTGGCGGACTGGACGTCCATCGGATGAACATTGCATCAGCGAGCTGACCTTAGAGCGCGGGTTCACGCAAGAGGCCGCCACCAACTTTGTCCGGGTCTTCGATGATACTTTTCGGTTCGCCAACCTGGGCTCGTCTGATAGTATTGCCGATAACACCATGGGCGGAGCGGGGACGGAACCTGAATCTGACGATGGTGAAATTGGCACCCATCCCGAGATTGAGGTTGGAGATCTAATCCAGGTCGAGATTGGCGGAGAGCTTCAGTTTGAGAAGCCGAAACGCGTCCGAGCCATGCAAGAGCACGAGGGCCGCCAATGGGTTTTCATCGAAGGCAGTGAGGCGGGGATTCCCATGGAACAAGTGATCGTTGATCAGAAGGCCACTGAAGAAGGTGCTAGGACAGAGCCGCCGATACTTCCTGAGGAACATTCACCGCCAGATCCAGGCAAGCGGAGGGAGGTTACATCTCTAGATGAGGGTGACGCCGTGCTTGTTTGGCCGGAATCGATTTCCCCAGACAGCTATCATGATCTGAAAGCGTGGCTGGATGGCATCCTCAACAAAGCTCGACGACGCGCTGGTGTTCCAGAGAAACACGAGAAACCGTCTAGCTAAGACAGTCTTTGCCGGAGCGGGAAAATGCGATCGAGAGAGGACAATTTGTTCGAGTTTGGCGAGATTCTTGACCGTCTTGGTCCCGGTCTCTCGCTTCACGCGAACAATGTAATCATAAAGGGCTTATTCCAGCCTGCGGATAGTGTGGGAATCGATAGCTTGACCATTCAGGCTGCGATGAAATTCGCAGCCGAACACGATTGTGCGTTTCGATATGAGAGAGAGAACGAG
Source organism: Kiloniellales bacterium (assembly GCA_046759805.1). Taxonomy (GTDB): domain Bacteria; phylum Pseudomonadota; class Alphaproteobacteria; order JBHICX01; family JBHICX01; genus JBHICX01. The sequence continues at coordinate 2,013 of JBHICX010000139.1, forward strand.
CATGGTGTTTTTGGGCGTGCATATTTCAAAAGAGATTAATTGCGACACTGCCCGCCTAGTTAGGATAGCACCGGCGTCAGCCGCGGCCGGCGCGCTCCAGGATCCAGTCGACGGCGGCGGGGAGGTCGTCCACCACCGCCGACGGCGGCGGATCGATGCGCGCCTCGTCGCCCGTGCGGTACTTGCCCGTGCGGACCAGGACGCCCAGGACCCCGATCGCCATGGCGCCGCCCACGTCGGCCTCGACGTCGTCGCCGATCATCACCGCTTGCGCCGGGGCGCAGCCGAGGCTCGAGACCGCGGCGCGGAGAAAGTCGGGCGAGGGCTTGCCCAGGAGCGTCGCCTGGCGCCCGGTCGCGTACTCCAGCGCAGCGACGAACGGGCCGGCATCGAGGCTCAGCTCATGGTCGACGTCCTGGAAGCTGCGGTTGCGCACCAGGGCGACGAACGTCGCCCCGCCGATGAGTGCCCGGAAGGCACGGTTCATCGCCTGGTAGGTGAACCCCTCGGCCGCGTCGCCGATCACCACCGCTTCGCCCGCCCCCGCCTCGAGGCCGGCGAAGTCCTCTTCCAGCGCCGGATGAACCAGCAGCAGCGGCTGGAGCCGGTGCCGCTCCAGGTAACCGCGGGCGGCGACCGCCGGCATGAACAGCTCTTCGGCCTCGGCCTCGAGCCCGAGCCCGGAAAGCTTGTCCAACATGCCGCGCCGCGGGGTGCGGGTGGTGTTGGTAATGTAGCGCAGCGTCAGCCCCGCCACCTTCAGCCGGCCGACCGCGGCGAGCGCGCCCGCAAGCGGCGTCTCGCCCACATAAACCACGCCGCCGAGGTCGAGGAGCACGCCACGTATCGTCACCCGCCTGGCCTCCGGCGCGGTGCGCCTCAGGATGCCGCGATCTGGCGGCTGATGATCATGCGTTGAACATCGCTGGTGCCCCGCTTGCCGACCGCTGCCAGGGGGAAACGGGCCTCGCGGTCCCACCGGGCGGCGTTCGGGGCCAGCTTGTCCCGGGCAAAGGCGCGAGCGGTGTCCCGGATCAGGGTCTGTTCCTCGGTGAGCGGCATCATCGGGGCTCCTTCTTGTGGCGGGCGGGGCTTGCTACCAAGGCACGGTGGCGCCGTCGTGGTTGAAGAACCGACCGGCGTCGGCGGCGGTGAGGCGTTGGAACACCCGGCGCATGGCGGCGACGCTCCGGGCCGGCGTGAGCGCCGCCCCCGGCCCGCCCATGTCCGTCTTGACCCAGCCCGGATGAATCACCACGGCGGTAATCCCGCGCGCGGCCAGGTCGCCGGTGAGGCTGACCACCGCGGCATTGAGCGCCGCCTTCGACGAGCGGTAGGGGGTGTAACCGCCGCCGCCACCGGCGATCGATCCCATGCTCGAGGTGATGAACGCCATGCGCTTCCAATCGCTCGCCGCTACATGATCGGCGAAGGCCTCGGCCACTCGGATCGGCGCCAGGGTGTTGACGGCCATCACCTCGGCCCAGGCCTCATAGTCGATCTGCCCGAAGCCCATGGAACGCGGGCCGATGATGCCGGCGTTGTTGAGCAGCAGGTCGATCGGCTCGCCGGCAAGCTGCCGGGCGGTGTCCGCCACCTCGCGGCCGAAGGTCACGTCCATGCGGTACAATTGAACGTCGCCCGCGACCGCGGCCAGCGCCGCCGTCGCCTCCGGGTCTCGACAGGTGGCGAAGACCCGCCAGCCATCGGCGGCGTACTGGCGGGCGAATTCGAGACCAAGGCCCCGATTGGCGCCGGTGATCAACACGCTTGTCATCTATGTCCCCCGACAGCCGCCCCGAACCCCTGTCCGGTGCCTATTTTATCAGCTTGAGACGCTTGAGGTCGCTTGCCGTCCAGCGGGTTCCGATGAGGAAGTTGCGAAGCAGCCGGATCGGCGGACGCGCCGAGCTCATATCGTGACGGCGACCACCGGCTGGTCACTAACACGAACGGCGGCACCGGTCGGTACCTTTCGTCCAACCTTGGTCGCGGCACGAATATACGCCTCGGCCGCGTCCTGAATGTTCCTCAGTGCTTCCTTCCTGCTGTGGCCCCAAGTGACGCAGCCGGGAAGCGTCGCTATTCCCGCGCTCCAACGACCGTCGGTCTCGTGGACCAGGTCAACACTGAAAACATAGGATCGCATTCAAATGATCCTGTCGTCGCCAGCCGCCCTTCCTGTCGGCGGGGTCCCGCAGCCTACCAGATGAAAGGGCCCGGTCCACCGCGCCAGGCGCCGCGAGTGAGCTCAGGCCTCGGCGTAAGGGCGCAGCCAGTCGAGGCTGTCTTCGGTGCGCCCCGACGGCGTGTACTCGGCGCCCACCCAGCCGTCATAGCCCATATCGTCGAGGGCCCGGAACACGTTCGGGAAGTCGATCTCGCCGGTGCCGGGCTCGTGCCGGCCGGGGGCGTCGGCGAACTGTACGTGGCCGATCAGCGCCAGATGCCGACGCAGGGTCGGGACCAGGTCCTCGCCGTTGACCCACATGTGATAGAGATCGCATTGCAGGGCCAGGTTCGGGTGGGCCGCCCGCTCGATGGCCGCCACCGCTTCTTCGGTTCGGCCGATCAGGTAGTCCGGCAGGTGGCGGCCGTTGATCGCCTCGACCATGGCCCTCACGCCGGCGCCGTCCAGCGCCGCCGCCGCATGGCGCAGGTTTGCCGCCAGCACCTCCAGGCAGGCGTCGCGGTCGGTGCCGGGCCGAGGCACGCCGGACATGACGTGGCAGCGCTGGGCGCCCAGGGCCTCGGCGTATTCGAGCGTGCGGGCCAGCGCCTCGCGGAACTCGGCCTCGCGGCCCGGCAGCCCGGCGAGGCCACGGTCGCCCTTCTCCCAGTCGCCGGCCGGTGTGTTGATCAGCACCACCGGGATGCCGGCATCGCGACGGGCTCGGTCCAGGTCCTCTGGCGGTTCGGTGTAGGGGAACTGGATCTCGACGGCGCCGAACCCGGCGCGGCGGGCGGCCGCGAAGCGCTCGGTGAGCGGCAGCTCCTGAAACAGCATCGAAATGTTGGCGGTGAAACGGGGCATCGCCTTCCTCCCTTTCCGCCAAGGGCGTCGCACCGGCGCGGGACGTCCGGGGTCGGAACTGACGGCGGCTCATGGAGACCTCTGTTTAGGGCGGAACCGGCGTCGGGACAAACCCAATCTCGGCGCCGCCTATCTGAGATCGAGACCGGGCCGGCGCCTGCGCTGCGCCGGCGGGAATTTCCATTGGCGGCGGCTTGGCGGCGCTTTATGGTGGTGTCGAGCCTCACCGGGGGCGCCGGGGCGAAACCGCCGGCGCCGGCCCGAGGTAAGGCGGACTATCGCCCCGAGCTTGACACCCACGGCGGTCCGGGATCGGCCGGCGCCGGCGGAGGGTTGGATGCCCATGCGAAGACTGCTTGGCGCGGCGTTGATGCTGGCAACCGCGGTCTCGGCCGCCGCGGCGGTGGAGATGACCTTCTTCCGTATCGCCACCGGCGGCGTCGGCGGCACCTACTACCCGGTCGGCGGTATCATCGCCCATGCGGTCTCGAACCCGCCCGGATCGCGCCCCTGCGAGGAAGGCGGCAGCTGCGGCGTGCCCGGCCTGGTCGCCATCGTGCAGTCCGCCCTCGGCTCGGTCGCCAACGTCAACGCCATCCAGTCGGGGGATCTGGAATCCGGCTTCGCCCAGTCCGACGTGGCCTACTGGGCCTACACCGGGACCGGCATCTTCGACGGCAAGGGCAGGAACGACAGCCTGCGGGCGATCGCCAGCCTGTACCCCGAGAGCATCCACCTGGTGGCGCGCCAGGGTGCCGGCATCAGGACGGTCAAGGACCTCAAGGGCAAGCGGGTGTCGCTGGACGAGCCGGGCTCGGGAACCCTGGTCGACGCCCGATTGATCCTCGAGGCCTACGGGCTACGGGAGAGCGACGTCGAGGCCGAATACGTCAAGCCGACCCCGGCGATCGACATGATCAAGGACGGCAAGCTCGATGCGTTCATCATCGTCGCCGGCTACCCGACCCGCTCGGTGGCCGAGCTGTGCGCCGGCGTCGGCTGCGAGCTGGTGCCGATCGACGGTCCCGACGCCGCCAAGATCCGCGAACGGTACGATTTCTTCGCCAAAGACGTGATCCCGACCGGCACCTATGAGGGGGTGGGCGAGACCAATACGCTCAGCGTCGCCGCGCTGTGGGTGGTCTCCGCCGGCGTCGATGAGGAGCTGGTCTACCAGATCACCAAGGCGCTGTGGAACGACGCCACCCGCAAGCTCCTGGACCAGGGGCATGCCAAGGGCCGGTCGATCACGCTGGCCACCGCGCTCGACGGCGTCGGCATTCCCCTGCACCCGGGGGCCGAGCGCTACTACAGGGAGGCCGGGCTGATCAAGTAATAACTATCGGCCATTATGGCCGACTCCTGGCCTCCCGCTCCCCCACCCGGCCACCCA